>JBKPAS010000003.1:0-7676 GCA_046744265.1 Actinomycetota bacterium | reverse complement strand
GGTGAAGGACGGCCGCATCCAGCGGACGGCGACCCTCGCCTGGGACGCCGGTGCGGTGCCCGTCGTCGTGCTCACGCTGCGCCGTGCTGGCCGCGATCGCGGCCGGCCGCCTGTCGGCCGATCGCCTCGCGTCGTGGCGAGCCCTCGAGCGCGAGGCCGCGGCCGCCGAACGCCGGGCCGACCCGGTGGCGAGGCGCCGCTACGGCAAGGCTTTCGCCCGGATCACCAAGGACGCCCAGCGCCGCAAGGGCCGGGGCTGAGCCCGGCCCTTGCGCCCCCTGGCAACCTCAGCTGCAGCCGCTGGTGGACCCGCAGGACGGGCAGGCGTGGCACGAGCCCGCCCGCTGCATCTGGACACCGCACTGCATGCACAGCGGCGCATCGACGCTCGACGGCTTGGGCGTGAGCGCCGGGTTCGGCTTGCCCCTGGCGCCCGGCTTGTCGCCGGTGACGCCGGCCCGCTCGAGCAGCGACGGCTCCTTCGGAGCGTCGGGGCTGCGCAGCACCGGCGACGACGAGTCGATCGACGGCGGGTCGGCCGGCACGTCGAGGCCCTGCCGGGTCTCGGTGACGGTCTCTTCCACCCCGGGCAGGGTGGGCTGGGTGCGCTCACCCGTGGTGAGGATGCCCAGCTCGGCCCGCTCCTCGTAGCTGAGGTAGTCGACCGCCAGCCGGCGGAAGATGTAGTCGAGGATCGACGTGGCGATGCGCAGGTCGGGGTCGTCGGTGATGCCGGCCGGCTCGAACCGCGTGTTGGTGAACGCCTCGACGAAGTTGCGCAGCGGCACCCCGTACTGCAGGCCGTAGCTGACCGAGATCGAGAAGGCGTCCATGATGCCGGCGAGCGTCGAGCCCTGCTTCGAGACCTTCAGGAAGATCTCGCCGGGACGACCGTTGGCGTACTCGCCGATCGTCACGAAGCCCTTGCAGTCGGCCACCCGGAACTCGAACGTCTTCGACGTGCGGTTGCGCGGCAGCTTCTCGCGCACCGGCACCTTGATGACCTTCTCGACGATCTTGGTCGCCTGCCCGGCGAGCACGTCGAGCTGGCCCTGGGCAGGAGCGTCGGGCGACGCGGCCTCTTTCTTGGCCGTGGACAGCGGCTGGCCGACCTTGCAGTTGTCGCGGTAGATGGCGATGGCCTTGACGCCCATGCGCCAGGCGTCGATGTGGAGCTGCTCGACGTCGTCGACCGTCACGTCCTCGGGCATGTTGACGGTCTTGGAGATGGCACCGGAGATGAACGGCTGGACGGCCGCCATCATCTTTACGTGCCCCAGGTAGTGGATCGTGTTGTCGCCCATCGAGCAGGCGAACACCGGCAGGTGCTCGGCGGCCAGCTGCGGCGCACCGACGATGGACTTGTGCTCGTCGATGTAGGCCACGATGTCGGCGATCTGGGCCTCGTCGTAGCCCAGCTGGCGGAGCGCCCGGGGCACGGTCTGGTTGACGATCGACATCGTGCCGCCGCCGACCAGCTTCTTGACCTTGACCAGGCCGAGGTCGGGCTCGATGCCGGTCGTGTCGCAGTCCATCATCAGGCCGATCGTGCCGGTCGGGGCCAGCACCGACGCCTGGCTGTTGCGCACGCCGAACCGCTCGGCCAGCTCACACGCCGAGTCCCAGCTCTGCTGGGCGGCCGAGAGCAGGTCGGGGGCGACGAGCTCTTCATCGATCTGGGCCGCGGCCTGCTGGTGCTGGCCGAGCACCCGCAGCATGGGGTCGCGGTTCTCGGCGAAGCCGGCGAACGGCCCCATGCGTGAGGCGGTGCGGGCCGACACCTCGTAGGCGTGCCCGGTCATCAGCGACGTGATAGCCGCGGCGTGGGCCCGGCCGGCGTCGCTGTCGTAGGGCAGGCCGAGTGCCATGAGCAGGGCGCCCATGTTGGCGTAGCCGATGCCCAGCTGGCGGAACCGGCGCGACGTGTCGGCGATGGCCTCGGTCGGGTAGTCGGCCCGCCCGACCAGGATCTCCTGCGCCGTGAAGACGACCTCGACACCGTGCTTGAAGCCGTCGACGTCGAAGCTCTGATCGTCGTCGAGGAACTTGAGCAGGTTGAAGCTGGCCAGGTTGCACGCCGAGTTGTCGAGGTGCATGTACTCGCTGCACGGGTTCGACCCGTTGATGCGGCCGGTGTTGGCCGCGGTGTGCCAGCGGTTGATCGTGGAGTCGAACTGCATGCCCGGGTCGGCGCACTCCCACGCTGCCGAGCACAGCTGGCGGAACAGCTCGCGGCCCCGCACCGTCTTGACGATCTCGCCGGACGTGACCGCCCGCAGGTGCCAGTCGGCATCGGCGAGCACGGCGTCCATGAACTCGTCGGTCACCCGCACCGAGTTGTTGGCGTTCTGGTACTGCGTCGAGTGCGAGTCGCGCCCGTCGAGGTCCATGTCGAACCCGGCCTCCTTGAGGACCCGGGCCTTGCGCTCCTCGACCGCCTTGCACCAGATGAACTCCTCGACGTCGGGGTGGTCGACGTCGAGGATGACCATCTTGGCGGCACGGCGGGTCTTGCCCCCCGACTTGATCGTGCCGGCCGAGGCGTCCGCGCCCCGCATGAAGCTGACCGGTCCCGAGGCGGTGCCGCCGCCCTTGAGCAGCTCGACCGACGAGCGGATGCGGGACAGGTTGACGCCGGCGCCCGACCCGCCCTTGAAGATGATGCCCTCCTCTCGGTACCAGTTGAGGATCGAATCCATCGAGTCCTCGACCGAGAGGATGAAGCAGGCCGACGCCTGCTGGGGGACGCCCCGGACGCCGATGTTGAACCACACCGGGCTGTTGAACGCGGCCCGCTGGGTGACGAGCAGGTACTTGAGCTCGTCGTTGAAGACCATGGCCTCGCGGTCGTCGAGGAAGTAGCCGCCCTCGACGCCCCACCGGGTGATCGTGTCGGCGACCCGGTCGATGACCTGGCGCAGCGAGCGCTCGCGCTCGGGCGTGCCCAGCGTGCCCCGGAAGTACTTCTGGGCGACGATGTTGGTGGCGTTCTGCGACCACGACGTGGGGAACTCGACGTCTTCCTGCTCGAAGGCGACCGAGCCGTCGCGGTAGTTGGTGATGCGGGCGTCGCGCCGGTCCCACTCGACCTGGTCGTACGGATGGACACCCTCGGTGGTGAAGTAGCGGCGGAGGCCGATGCCAGCCTGCTCGGGAGCGAGAGCCATGGGTTTCCTCCAGGTCGAGTAGCGGATGGTGGCCCGGAGGGGGAGATCCGAACCACTAGCCCTTGTGGTGCGTCGCGCCCGGACCACAAGATGTAGGTGTAATTACAGCATCGGAATTACGCCGGTGTCAATGGCCTCGCGGTTCTGCTTCCCTCTGAAGTCTACGGGCGGCCCGGATGGCCTCCGCTCACGCTGCGCACACGCGACCTGCGCTGGCGCGACCGGCGCCCAGGCCGGGGAGGCCCAGCGAGACGCTGGGCCGGGCACGACCTCCGCGGGCGCCGATCGGATCGGCGTCCCGGACGGGCGGGCACGAGCCCCAGCTCTCGATGTGACCGGCCCGGTGCGGACTCGCAGGTCGAGACGCCGACCCTGGCCGCCTCCGCCGCCCGCAGACGGTGACGCGATCAGCATCTCAGGAGTCGCTCAGCCCACCACAGACACGGAAGCGACAGCCACCATTCCGCTCGTCCGCACCGGGTCACAGTGCACGATGGGCAACCTACGAGGAATCGGTTGTGGACGACCAGAGGTACTTCCTGTGAATTGCGGGTGGATTACCGGCGTCGCCGTCCACAGGGCACCTCAAAAGGCCCTCTGACCAGGAAAGTAAGGTTTACGAACTCTGGCACCCCCGCTCGGGGTCGCGGTGGACATCTGCACGGCTCGCTAGCGTCGGCCCGTGCGGATGCTCCTGCCGACGCAGACACCCGTGGTGGACGCGGTCGCCGTCTACGCCGCCGAGTCGCGGCGGGCGGTCGACTCACGACCGTGGGTCGCCGTCAACATGATCAGCACCGCCGACGGGGCGGCCACCGACGCGGAGGGGCGGACAGGCGGGCTCGCCAGCGCGGCCGACCGCGAGGTGCTCATCGCCATCCGGGCCGTGGGCGACGTCGTCGTGGCGGGCGCCGGCACGGTGCGGGCCGAGAACTACGGGCCGGCGCGCATGCCGCCCGAGATCGAGGCCGCCCGGGTCGACCGGGGCCAGGCCCGATGGCCACGGATCGCGGTCGTGTCGGCGTCGCTGCGGCTCGACCCGACGGCGCGCCTGTTCCAGGAGCCGGCCGACGAACGACCACTCATAGTGACCGTCGAGGCGGCCGACGAGGAGGCCCGGCGGCGGCTCGAGCCGGTGGCGGACATCGTCGTGGCCGGCGACGACCGGGTCGACTGGCCCGTCGCGCTGACCGAGCTGCGACGGGCGACGGGGGCCGAGGTCGCCGTGGTCGAGGGCGGGCCCATGGTGATCGGCGAGCTGGTGATCGACGACGTGATCGACGAGATGTGCCTGACGCTGGCGCCCGTGCTGGCCGGCGGCGAGGCACCGCGGATCGCCCACGGCGTGCGGCCGGACATCGCCCGGACGATGCGACTGGCCCACCTGCTGGAGGCCGACGGCTTCCTCCTGCTGCGCTACCTCATCGAGCACCCGCTCCCGTAGCTTGACCGCTTCCGGGCGCTGCGCTCGGGCCGGTCAGGTCGTCTTGGGCGCCGTGCGCTTGGTGAGCAGCGTGATCTCGGCGGCGAACTCGGACACGTCGTCGAAGCCCTTGTAGACCGAGGCGAAGCGGACCGCGGCCACCGGGTCGAGTTCTTGCAGGTGCTCGAGCACCGCCCGGCCGACCCGCTCGCTGGTGACCTCACCGCCGGGCGCCTCGCGGAGCTCGTCCTCGACGGCGGCGGCCAGCGCCTCGACCTCGCCGTGGCCTACGGGGCGGGCCTTGATCGCCGCCTCGACGCCGGCCACGACCTTGGCCCGGTCGAACGGCTGACGCACGCCCGACCGCTTGATCACCATGAGGCCCGCCGGCTCGACCCGCTCGAACGTCGTGAACCGTTGGCGGCACGCCAGGCACTCACGTCGCCGCCGGATGGTCGAGCCGTCGTCGGACTGCCGGGAGTCGACGACCTTGGATTCCATCTGACCGCACGCCGGGCACCTCACGACCCGAACCTATCCCCACGGAGACCCCAGTCACCGCGGCCCGCGGGTGGCGCCCTGGAGGGGAATCAGCCGACGTCGATCACCAGCCGGTCGCCCACGTCGAGCGCCCCTCCCCCGTCGAGGTGATTGGCCTCGCGCAGCCGGTCGACGACGGGCCGGGGGTCACGATCGGGTGCCACCGCGGCCGCCACGGTCCACAACGTGTCGCCCGGCTGGACGACGTAGACCTCGCCCGCGACCGGCGGGGAGGACCCCGACGAGGCGGTGGCCGGTGACGGGTCGCCCGACGAGCCCAGCAGCGGGCCGACGACCTGAGCGGCGCCGACGGCCGCCAGGGTGAGCAGAGCGCCGCCCACGAGCACGGCGAGGCGGCGGCGTCGCCAGCGGGTGGCACGGTCGGGAAGGGGGTGGGCCGGGGCCCGGCCAGTGCGGCCTTGGTGGTGAGGGCGGGACTCGGTGCTAGGCCCCTCGACGGGGCTGCCGTACCAGTCGTCTGGCTCGGGGTGGAGGACTGAGATCGCAACCATGACTCGATTCTCCGGAAGGGGTGTGACAAACAAGGGCCCCGAAGGCGCCGAGCGGCGAACTATTGTTCGGACAGCACTCCAGCACGAACGGGAGTTCGTCGTCAAGCGAAAGATCGAACGGGTGTTTGTCACCGCTGTGCGCCGGTGGTACCGTTCCGGCGGAACGCACGTTCGCTACGTCAAGCGGGCCATCGCCCGGGCAGATCCGGGCCTCGACAAGCTCGCTGCACCCGCAGCACTGCCCAGAAGGAGAGAGCGATGCGCCAGGTCGGGTTGACCGCGAGGCAACGAGAAGTCCTCGAGATCATCGAGAAGCACATGCGCGACCGGGGCTACCCGCCGTCGGTGCGCGAGATCGGCGAAGCGGTGGGCCTGACCTCGCCCTCGACCGTCCATGCCCACCTGAATGCGCTCCAGCGCCACGGCTACCTGCGGCGTGACCCGACCAAGCCCCGGGCCATCGAGGTCCGGTGGGACCCGACGTCCGATGCCGTCGTCGAACGCCGGCCGGTCCGCCACGTCCCGCTGGTCGGCGACGTCGCCGCCGGTACCGACGTGCTAGCGCAAGAGAACGTCGAAGAGGTCCTCCCGCTGCCGGCCGACTTCACCGGCGAGGGCGACCTGTTCATGCTGCGGGTCCGGGGCGATTCGATGATCGACGCCGGCATCCTCGACGGCGACTACGTCGTGAGCCGGTCGCAGAAGACGGCCGACGAGGGCGACGTCGTGGTGGCCGGCATCCCGGGCGACGAGGCTACGGTCAAGCGGTTCACGACCAAGGGCGAACACGTGGTGCTCATCCCCGCCAATGAGCGGCTCGAGCCGATGGTGTTCGACCCGCAAGAGGTGCGGGTCTTCGGCAAGGTCGTCACCGTCCTCAGACGGCTGTAGGGCCCGACAAGGCGCCGCGCCGCAGCAGGTCGCCGAGCGCGGCGTGCACGCGCTCGAGCGACACCCGGTCGAGGTGCTCGCCCTGGGTGTGCGCCAGCGCCGAGTCTCCGGGGCCGAAGTTGGCGGCGGGGATGCCGGCGGCAGCGAACCGGCTCACGTCGGTCCAACCGAGCTTCGCCCGCACCTCCAGCCCGTTGCGGTCGCGCAGCGCTGCCAGCAGGGGGTGCGTCAGCGAGGGGGCGGCGGCCCCGGCCACGTCGGCCGCCTCCACGCTGTCCCCGTCCTCGAGGTGGGGGGCGAGGACCGTCTCGACGTGGGCCAGCGCCTCCTCTGCCGTGCGGTCGGGGGCGAAGCGATGGTTGAGCGTCACGACCACCCGATCGGGCACGACGTTGGCCGCCACCCCGCCCTCGATGAAGACGGCCTGCAGCGCCTCGCGGAACTCGCAGCCGTCGATGACGGGGCGGCGAGCCTCGTAGGCCGCGAGGGTCGTCAGCAGGCCGCCGGCGCGGTGGATCGCGTTCCGGCCCATCCACGGGCGGGCGGTGTGGGCCCGGGCGCCCGCCAGCTCGACTCGGATGCGCAGCGACCCCTGGCAGCCGGCCTCGATCGCCGCCCCCGTCGGCTCGCCCAGCAGGGCGACGTCGCCGGCCACCAAGTCCGGGCGCTCGGCGAACAGGTGACGCAGTCCGTTGTGCTCGGCGGCCACCTCTTCGGCCGTGTAGAAGACCCAGGTCACGTCGACGGCCGGGGCCACGACCTCGGCGGCCAGGTCGAGCATCACCGCCAGCCCGCCCTTCATGTCGGCCGACCCGAGCCCGTACAGGGTGTCGCCCTCGATCCGCGGCGTCACGTTGTCGTTCGGCGGCACGGTGTCGAGGTGGCCGGCGACGACCAGCCGCATGGCTCGGCCGAGGTCAGTGCGGGCCACGACGTTGTCGCCGACCCGATCGACCGCGAGGTGACCCAACCCGCCGAGCCGGCCGACGACGTGATCGGCCAGGGCCTTCTCCTGGTGGCTCACCGAGGGGATCGCCACCAGCTCGGCCACGCGGGCCAACAGATCGGTCATCCCGGGCAGGTTACGAGCCGAGCGGCCGGGCCCGTGCCGGCGTTTCCGCGGGCCGCGGAGCGCGCCTACCG
>JBKPAS010000074.1:0-9062 GCA_046744265.1 Actinomycetota bacterium | reverse complement strand
GGCTGATGGCGGGCGAGGTCCCGGTCCGGTGGATGACCGAAGGGCGAGGCTCGTCCAACGAGAAGGCCAAGCGTGAGCTCGACTGGCAGCCCGCGTGGCCGAGCTGGCGAGTTGGTTTCCGCGAGGGCCTCTGAGGTCTCTGAGTCCGCTCAGGCGGCCGGCAGCTCGGCCTCGACCTGGGCCTTCGCGGGGTCGAAGCTCAGGAAGCCGGCGATGGGGGTGCTCTCGGGGAGCGGGTCCTCGTAGCTCCAGGCGACGTCCTCGACGACGACGTCGCCGACCGAGGTGGCCCAGTAGGTGGCCTCGCCTTTGTAGTTGCACCACGTCGAGGTGCCGGTCCGGCGGAGCAGGTCGGTGCGGACGTGCTTCGGGTCGACGTACAGCTTCGGCCCCTGCGCCGTCTCGAACAGGATCACGGTGTCGTCGGTGTCCACGAGCACCTCGCCGGCGACCGTGACCCGCAGCCGCCGCCTCGTCGGCCGGCAGTCGACCCGGTGGTAGGGGTTGGGCGGGTAGTGAACGAGCCGCCGCCCCTCCTCGACCCAGACGTCCACGGCGTCCCACGGCACCTCGACGTAGCCGGGTGCGTCGGGGGAGGGGTCGTGGGGCAGGTCGCCGACGACCTCGGGGGGAAAGGCGTACGTGAGCGTGCGCCCGGGTCGGTGGATCAGCAGCGCCCGTTCGGTCGACAGCACCACGGCATCGCCGACCAGGGCCTCTATGCGCCGGGGATGGGGCTCGACGTAGACGATGCCGCCGTCGGGGAGCGCCGGGTCGGCGCGCCCGGCCCGGCCGGGGCTGAACGGCCCGGACCCGAGCGTGAGGCTCATCGCCGGTTCTCCTTCTGCGTCGACATGAGGGCATCATGCCGCAATGACCGGCGACTCCGAACAGTCCAGCGTGGACGACATCGAAGCGATCAAGCAGCTCAAGGCCCGGTACTGCCGGCTGATGGACACCAAGGACTGGGCGGGCTTCCGCCGGGTGTTCTGCGACGACGTCACGATGGACACCACCGACTCCGGTGGCAACGTCGTGACCGGTGCCGACGAGTTCCTGGCGTTCCTGACCGACACGATCGGCGACGTCGTCACGGTCCACCAGTGCCACACGCCCGAGATCGAGCTGACCTCGGCCACCACCGCGACCGGCGTCTGGGCGATGGAGGACATGCTCCGCTTCGCCGACGGCACCGAGCTGCACGGCTACGGGCACTACCACGAGACCTACTGCAAGGGCGACGGCGGTTGGCAGATCGCATCGTCGACGCTGACCCGGCTGCGCACGGACATCACGCCGGCGCCGGGCGGGCCGGGCGTGGCGGGCGGGGACACGTGATGGGCGTCGCTGTGGTGACTGGCGGGGCGTCGGGCTTCGGCCGTGCCCTCGGCGAGCGGTGTGCCCTTCGGGGCATGCGCGTGGCCCTGCTCGACCTGGACGGCGAGCGGGCCGCGCTTGAAGCGGCGGCGCTGGCGGACGCCCACGGCGTCGAGTCGTTCGGCATGCGGGTCGACGTCGCCGACGCGGCGAGCGTGGAGGCCGCGGCGGGCGCAGTGGCGGAACGCCTCGGCGGCGCCGACCTTGTCGTGTCGAACGTCGGCGTGCAGCTGTTCGGGGCCGTCGAGCAGTTCACGGACGACGAGTGGCGGTGGGTCCTCGACGTCAACGTGACCGGTTCGGCCCGTGTGGCCCGGGCGTTCGTCCCGCTGCTGCGGCGGGCCGAGCGGGGGCGGCTCGCGTTCACGACGTCGTCGTCGGTCCTCGATCCCGCCAGCCGGCTCGGCGCCTACCAGGCGAGCAAGTACGCCGTCTGGGGCCTCGCGGAGACGCTGCGCCTCGAGCTGGCCGCCGACGGGATCGGTGTCTCGGTGATCTTCCCCTCCGGGATGCTCTCCCGGCACCTCGAGACGAGCGAGGCGGCGCAGCCTTCCCACCTCCGCCGGCCGGTCGCCGGCGACGGGGACCTCGACGCCATGTTCGCCAGCAACCCCGAGATGGCCGCGGCCCTCGCCACGCCGGAGGACGCCGCCGCCGGTGTCGTCGACGCCGTCCTGTCGGGCACCCGCTACGTCATCACCCACGGCGACCTCGTCGCGGCCACCGCCGCCCGCACCGCCGATCTCAGGCACGCCGCGGAGGCGGCAGCGGCGCACCGACCCCAGGACGCCTGAGCGGAGCCGGCGATGCGCGACCATGTTGCGATGGAGCGTCGGCGGGCGGCTCTGGCCGAGTTGATCGCCGCCTACGAGGCCGAGCACGGAGAGATCACCGACCAGGAACTGGCCGACCAGGCGCGTGCCGACCGCGACCCCGCCGCGGCCCTGCGGGCGATCATCCGCGAACGACTCGCTCGGGTCGACGCGGGTGAGCCCACTGTGTCACTCAGCGAGGTAATCGCAGAGATCTACGAGAGCGCGGACTGAGCAGCGCGCCCGCGCGAGGGTCGACCCGGGGTGGGCTCGGTTAGGTGATGGACGCGTCGTAGATGCTCTTGATCGAGGCGTCGAGCGCCGTGTCGAACTCTTCGTCGCTCTGCTGGGCCGTGAGGCCCTCGGTCAGGGCCCTCGAGAAGCTGGCCGTGACGCCGGGGTTGCGGGCGAGGCGGTCGTTGGCCTCGTCGCGCGAGTAGCCGCCGGACAGGGCCACGACCCGCAGGATCCGCGGGTGGGCGACGAGGTCGCCGTAGAAGCCGTTCTCCTCGGGCAGGGTGAGCTTGAGCATGACTTGCTGGTCGGCGGGCAGGTCGTCGAGGCGGGCCAGGATCGCCGCCTTGAGGAGATCCTCGGCCTCACGCTTCTGGGGGCTCTTGATGTCGATCTCGGGCTCGAGGATGGGGACCAGGCCCGCCGCCAGAATCGTCCGGCCCAGCTCGAACTGCTGGTCGGCGATCGCTTCGACGCCCTTGGGATCGGCCAGCTTCACGACCGAGCGCATCTTGGTGCCGAACATGCCCTTGGCGACGCCCCGCTCGAGCAGGTCGTCGAGACCGCCGATCGGCTTCATGAGCTGGACACCGTCGGCTTCCTCGGCCAGCCCCTTGTCCACCTTCAGGAATGGCACGACCTGCTTCACCGACCAGAGGTAGTCGCCGCTGTCGCGCCCGTCGATCTGGCGGTCCATCGTCATCTCGAACAGGATCGCCCCCAGGACCCGGTCGCCGCCGAAGCTCGGACTGGCGATGATGCGGGTGCGCATCTCGTGGATGCGGTCGAACATCTCGGCCTCGTCGGCGTACTCGTCCTCGCCCACCCCGTAGAGCCGCAGCGCCTTCGGCGTGCTGCCTCCGCTCTGGTCGAGAGCGGCGATGAAGCCCTTCCCGTGGCGCATCTTCTCGAGCTGCTGCTGATCCATCGCGGCGGTCCCTCGCGTTCGCGTTCGTCGAATGGGGCTCAGGCCCATTTTGGCGGAAGACTAGGTCGCCGGGCACCCCGGCCGAGCACCCCGGCTGAGCACCCCGGCTGGTCAGCCCTCGAGTGCGGCGGCGAGGCGCTCGAGCGTGCCGCGCATCGTCTGGCGGTTGCGCGCCGTCCGGTCGTCGACACCCGAGATCTGCTTGCTGAGCTCCATGACGGACTCGGGCCGCAGGTCCTCGTTCCACTCGGTCACCAGGCAACCCGTCTCCGTGGGCTCGATGCGGTACCCCCAGGTCGCGTAATGGAAGTCCATCATCGAGACCTCGAACGCGAACGCCCGACCAGGTTCGGCCTCGATCACCTTGCCCTGGCTGGTCCACTCGTGCTCGCCGTGGCGGTTGTGACCGTCGAAGGTGGCACCGACGACCGGACCGTCGACGCGGTCGTGCCACTCGCACGAGTAGCACTCCTCGGACCACTCGCCCATGCGGGTGACGTCCGAGATGGCGGCGTAGACCACGTCGGGCGGGGCGGCGATGTCACGGGAGATCTCGACCCTCTGCACCATGGGCCGCAGTTCACCACGCCGCTCGTCCCGCTCAAACTCGACGGCCCATGTCACGCGGCAGCGGGCTACGTCGTCGCCAGGGGTGACCGCCCGGGTGATCGACCGAAACGCGGATCGTGAAGGAGGCCCCCATGAAGGTGTTCGTCGCCGGAGCCACGGGTGCGATCGGCACCCAGCTCGTCCCCCAGCTCACCGCCGCCGGTCACGAGGTGATCGGCATGACCCGGTCGCCGGCCAAGACCGGCATGCTCGAGGCCCTCGGCGCCCGGCCAGTCGTGGCCGACGCCCTCGATGCCGACGCGGTCGCCCGGGTCGTGGCCGAGACCGAGCCCGAGGTGATCGTCCACCAGCTCACCGCGCTGTCGGGCGAGCCGGACCTGCGGCACCCCGAGCGCTTCACCGGCCCGACCAACCGCCTGCGCACGGAGGGCACCGACCACCTGCTGGCCGCCGGCCGGGCCGTAGGCATCCGCCGGTTCGTCGCCCAAAGCATCGTGGCCCTCGGCACGTACGCCCGCACCGGCGGTCCGGCCAAGAGCGAGGACGACCCGCGGGACCTCGATCTACCGGCCAAGTGGCGCCCCGGTGCGGAGGCCATCCGCTACGTCGAGGACGCCGTGACGGGAATCGACTGGGCCGAGGGCCTTGCGCTGCGCTACGGCGCCTTCTACGGACCGGGCACCAGCTTGAGCGCCGATCCCGAGGAGCTGATGAACAAGCTCATCCGGAAGCGGCGGTTCCCGATCATCGGCGACGGCGCGGGTGTCTGGTCGTTCATCCACATCGAGGACGCGGCCAGCGCCACCGTGGCGGCCGTCGAGCGCGGCGCGCCCGGCGTCTACAACGTCGTCGACGACGAGCCGGCGCCGGTGCGCGAGTGGCTGCCGTACCTGGCCGGCCAGCTCGGGGCCCGCAAGCCGATGCGGATCCCCCGCTTCGTGGCTCGGCTAGTGGCTGGCGAGGCCCCGGTGCTGCAGATGACCGAGGTCCGGGGCGGGTCGAACGCCAAGGCCGAGCGCGAGCTGGGCTGGCAGCCCCGCTGGTCGACGTGGCGCATCGGGTTCGCCAAGGGACTCGGCGACTGACGTCGATGATGTGACAGATCCGAGATGGCGCCCCCGACGGTCACGGCGGGGTGGGGGCGGCGAAGCGGTCGCGGGCCGCGGGGGTGTCGAAGGCGATGATCGCCCAGACGTGGTCGTTGCCGGCTCGGCGGACGCCCTCGACCCGGTGGTTGCCGTCCTCCAGCAGCAGCTTGCCGTCCCGGTACGAGACGATCACCGGCGGGGGCTGCCATCGGTCCTCGATGCGCTCGGCCATCTCGTCGACGTCATCGCGCCAGTAGTCCTCGTCGACCGCGCACAGCACCGGGTCGTCGGGCGGGCCGGCCAACCGGTGCAGCTCGTCCACCGGCACCTGCACCGGGCCGAGCCACCAGCGGTGCGGCTGGGTGAGCTTGTCGGCGAGCGGGCTGTTGTCGCTGCCCGGGCTGGCCAGGAAGCGGGCCACCCAGGCGTCGAGCTCGCCACGCTCCGCCGCCTGTCGGGCGGCCTCGACGGAGAACTCGCGATCGTCGCTCATGCCGCCGCTCCTACCCGCCGGGCTCACGCCCGATCCCGCGCGGCGGGGGCCGGCCCGCCGGTCACCCGACCGGTGCGAGGCCGACGAGATGGCTCGTGTCGTTGAAGGAAAGCAGCGTCCACTGGTCGAGCGACGCGTCATGCTCCCACTCGGTGATCCCGGTGTTCGAGGGCCGCAGCCGGGCGCCGGTGCCCGGGTGGGGGATGCCGAGCAGCACCCGCAGCGACCCCACGATCACCCCGGCGTGGCACACGGCGACCACCGTCCGGGCCTCGTACTCACGTGCCACTCGCTCGAGCATGCGCCGCACCCGCTCGTGGAAGCTGTTCCAGCTCTCTCCGGCGGGTGCGAACACCCGGTCGGGCTCGGCCTCCATATCGAACGACCCGTAGCGGGCGGCGTACTCGTCCCAGGTCAGGGCATCAGCCTCGCCGGTGTGGACCTCGCACAGGTCGCAGTCCTCGCCGGCGACCTCGAGCCCGAGCCCGGGGGCGATGATCGACGCCGTCTCGACCGCGCGGGGCAGGACGCTGGCCAGCAGCACGTCGGCCCGCACCCGGCCCGAGTCGGCGAGGTGGTCCCGCAGGGCTTCGGCCTGGGCCCGGCCGAGCGGGGTCAGCCCGGTGCAGCCCAGTCGCCCGCCGATCAGGCCGTGGAAGCCGGCGTGAGCGTCGCCGTGGCGAACGAGGATCAGGCGCACGCTTCCACGCTACGGACAGCAAGCAGCAGGCCCGAGCTAGCGCAGCGTCGCGTTTGCCGGCCCGAGCGTCGTTATGCCGGCAGACGGTCACCGTCCAGTCCGAGCACGCCGGCGGCGGCGCGGGCGGCGAGGACCTCGTCGTGCGGCTCTCGACCGGCGAGCGCGATGACCGCGCCCTCGACGGCCCCGACCAAGGCGACCGCGACCGCGTCGGCCGGCGGGCCGGGCGGGATCGACCCGTCGTTGCGCCCGGCGTCGATCAGGCGGGCCAGGCGCCGGACGAGCCCCTTCTGGACCCGGTCGAGCTCGTGGGCGATCGGGTGGTCCGTGCTGCTGAACTCGACCCTGAGCGCCATCGCCACGCGGGCGATGTCCCGCCGGCAGAGGACGGCGTGGCCTCGCGCGATGGCGATCAGCGCTGCGACCGGGTCCGCTGCCTGCTCGGCCCGGCCGCCGACCTCGCGCCGCCATGTCTCGTCGGCCCACTGGAGCACGGCGAGGGCGAGATCCTCCTTGTCCTTGAATTGGTGGTAGAGGGCGCCGCGGGTGTAGCCGGCATCCCGGGCGACCTGTTCGAGGACCAGGTTGCCGTAGCCCTGGCGGGAGAGGCCCCGCGCCGCCGCCTCGAGCAGCGCGCTGCGGGTCCGGGCGCTCCGCTCGGCCTGGGTCGCCCGCAGCCGGGGTGCGTTACGTACATGCACGTATGTATGTTAGTGGCATTGGTCGACCCGAGGAGGACCAGCGATGAGGCTGCCGAATACGGCGCACACGTCACAGCCGTGGCGCATCCACGAGGTGACCCGCGACTTCGAGGTCGAGGACGTCTGGGCGCTGCCGACCCCGGGCGGCCCCGGCGACTTCCCCCGGCTGGTCCAGCTGTTCGCCTCCGCCGACCGGTCGCAACGCCCGTCGTGGGTCGTCCGCGCCCTGTTCGCGATCCGGTGGACGATGGGCGCGCTGCTCGGGTGGGACCGCCCGGAGGCCGGCCTCGGCTCCCGGGTGCCGACGCTCCGCGACCGGTTGCCAGTCGACCTGCGCGAGGGGCCGGCCGGCCCGGACGTCGAGGGGCTGCCCTTCCGGTCGCTCTACCTGACCGACGACGAGTGGGCGGCCGAGATCGCCAACCGGACCATGCACGGCGTCGTGCACCTGGGCTGGGTCCCGGACGGCACCGGCAGCTACCGCGGCCAGATGGCCGTCCTGGTGAAGCCGAACGGCCGGCTGGGGACCGCCTACATGGCCGGGATCAGACCGTTCCGCCACCTGCTCGTCTACCCCGAGATCATGCGGCGGATCGGGCGCGGGTGGGCGACCCGTCAGCCGAGGGCGACGTCGGCCACGAGCCCATAGGACCGGACCGAGCCGGGGGCGAGGGGTCGGGACGGGAGTGGGGTGGACGCTGAGCGCGGCCGGGCGGTCGAGATGGGAAGATGTCGGGAGCATGACATCGGCGACCGACACACAGGCGCAGGGCAGCAGCGACGAAGATGTGCCGGGCCGCGACGCCCGCCGGTCGCGCAGGTCGACGGGTTCGCGATCGTGGATCGCGTGACAGGCGCGGATCGTCCGCACCCGATGATCGCTCGCAACGGTGAACTGGTCGAGACGCGGCTGCGACAGTGCTCGCTGTACGATCCGACTCTCGATCTGGCGGTCAAGGACGCGGATGGCAGCGTCGCCGGTTACGCGTTGTTCTGGTTCGACCACACGACGCTGGTCGGGCTCCTCGAGCCGATGCGCGTCGAGGACGACTACCAGCGACGCGGCCTCGCCCGCATGTTGCTGACGAACGGCCTCGATCGGCTCGCACGCAAAGGCGCACGCCGCCTGAAGGTCGGCTTCGAGACCGACGCCGCCCGCAACCTCTACCTCGGCGCCGGCTTCGTCCAGACGTCGGTCGATCGGCTGCTCGTTCGACCAGCACCGACGAGGGCGCCTGCGCCGGGCCGCTGAGCTGCGGACATAGCGTTGTCGCTCCGACGTGGGAGGCGGAGCCCTATGCGGGCGCACCCGCCGGCCGGTCCGTTCCGGACACGGTCGGCGTCCGTACCAGCGTGCGAGTCGATCGCGTCGAGGTCGGGTCGCGGCCGGCGACCGAGGGGGAGTGAGCGATGCCAGAGAGCGACGGGTACATCCCCGGCGTCCCGTGCTGGGTGGACGTGAGTGAGCCCGACCCAGCGGCGGCGGCCGACTTCTACGGCGGCCTCTTCGGGTGGGAGTTCGAGGAGGTGATGCCGTCGGGCTCGGCCGGCTCGTACCTGATCGCCCGCAGCAGGCCGTTCTACGAGTCCGCGTTCGGTTGGCGGACGCTCGCCATCGGCGCCGGGGCCCAGATGTGGGCCCTGCCCGGGTACGGCGACTACCTCGAGCGCTACCACCCCGAGCTGCGCCGGCGGATGGCCGAGGCGGGCGCGCCCGCGGGGTTCGAGGACGTGGTCGGGAGCATCAACCCGATCCCGGCCCACCAGCCCGACACGCCGGCGCATTGGGGCGTGACCTTCGCGGTCGCCGACGCCGACGCCACGGCGGCGAGGGCGACCGAGCTCGGCGGGACCGTGATCGTCACGCCGTTCGACGCACCCTGGTCCACGGAGACGTACACGATCCGCATCACCGCCATCGCCGACCCGCAGGGCGCCACGTTCACGGCCAGCAAGTTCGTGCCCAAGGGCGGGGTCCCCGGCGCCGCCTGAGCCGATGTCGGCAGGGATCCCGAGCGAGCTGGCGCCGCTGCTCGACTCCACGGCCGTCGCCTTCGTCTCCACGATCGGGCCGAAGGGCGAGCCGCAGACCACTCCCATCTGGTTCATCTGGAAGGACGGGGCCGTGCATTTGAGCCTGGTCGACGGCCGCCAGAAGC
>JBKPAS010000148.1:0-6968 GCA_046744265.1 Actinomycetota bacterium | reverse complement strand
GTCTTGATCCGCTCGGCGAGCTGCCCGGACAACTCCGCTGTGTCGCCGGAGTCGCCGCCCCCGCCGACGAGGGCCCGCAGCCGCTCGCGCTCGCGCACCGACGAGTCCGGCCCGAGCCGCTGCTCGCGCTCGAGGATGCGGGCCAGGTTCCCGGCCACCCGGCACTTGTGCTTCAAGGCGTCGGGTAGGGCCGGCAGCAGCTCGTCCTCGAGCAGCTCGGCGATGGCGGCCAGCAGCTCCGCGGCGCTCGGCTCGTACTGCATCTCGGTCCTCTCGGTCCTCCGGGCGGTCTAGGCGCTCTCGGCGGGCGCGTCCCGCAGGATGCGGTCGAAGCGGCGGCGGATCGGGGGCATGCTCTCGGCGTGGGGGAGGATGTAGAGGCGGCCGTCCTTCACGGCCCGCACCACGTCGGCCGCGACGTCCTCGACCGGCAGCACCCGGCCCGCCAGGTCCTCGGCCCTGGCGGCCGCAGCGGCCTCCGCCACCTCCGGCGGCAACGTGGGGCTGGCCTCGGGGCCGCCGAGCTCGTCCGGCCGGTTGCGCTCGGACGAGCCGATGTTGGTCTCCACCCGCATCGGGCACAGCACCGACACGCCGATGCCGTGCGGGCGCAGCTCCTTGCTGAGCACCTCGGCCAGCGCCACCGTGCCGTACTTGGTGACGCAGTACGGGCCGAGCCCGACGTTGGGGACCAGCCCGGCGAAGGACGCGGTGAACAGCAGATGGCCCCCGGTGCCCTGCTCGATCATCCGCGGCAGGAACGCCTCGACCCCGTGGATCGGCCCCCACAGGTTGACCCGCATCAGCCACTCCCAGTCGGCATGCGTCATCGCCGCCACCGGGCCGGCGACCGCCACGCCGGCGTTGTTGAACAGCAGGTCGACGGCGCCGAGCCGGTCGTAGGCCCGGTCGGCGAGCTCGGTCACCGAGGCCAGGTCGCCGACGTCGCAGATCACCCCGAGGGCGCCGAGCTCGCCCGCCGACCGGTCGAGCGGCCCCGGCTCGATGTCGGCGAGCACCAGGTGCATGCCCTCGGCGGCCAGCAGCCGCGCCGTGGCCAGGCCGATGCCCGACGCACCCCCGGTGATGACCCCCGTGCGGCCGGCCAGATCGTCCATCGGATCCCCCCTCGTCCGGTTGCTGTCGCGGTCCAAGCCTTACGTGTCGAGGCCGATCGCGCTGAGCCACAGCGTGCCCAGCGTCTCCGCCGCCGTCACCACGTCGTGGGCACCCTTGCCCGGGCCGTCGCCCTCGATGAACCAGCGGTGCGTGAACTCCTCGAGCATGGCCACGAGCGCGGCCGCGGCGATGCCGGGGTCGATGTCGGGCCGGACGTCGGCCGTCTCGATGGCCTTGCGCACCCGCGTGACACGCCGGTCGCGCTCGCGCCGGCGGGTCTCGGCGACCTCGGCGTCGAAGTTGGACGCCGCGTGCCACACCTTGGACAGCTCGAGGTGCTCGACGTGGTCGGACACGTACCAGAAGATCTCGGCCCGGATGCGGTCGGCGAGGTTCCGGCTCTTCAGGCTGGGAAGCCGCTCGCGGGCGTCGACGATCGGCCTGGTCAGCGCCAGCAGGATGTCGCGCCGGCTGCCGAAGTACTCGTAGAACGTGCCGTGCCCGACGCCGGCGGCCCGCACGATGTCGGGGACGCTGGTCTCGTGGTAGCCGCGCTCGGCGAACAGGCGGGCGGCGGCGTCGAGGAGGGCACGGCGAGTCTCCTCGCCCTTCGGCGTGGCCGGTGCCTTCCTCGCCGTCGGCCTGACGGTCATGGCCGGGAGTATACGGACACGTAACCGATACGGACGTCGGGTTCGGCGGCACGAGCCCCGTCCAGCCGTGGCCACAGCGGTTGACATCAGTGTCGGTTCTTCGGGACACTCGGTCGAGAGGGGGAAGCCGCCATGCACCGGACCCACAGACTGTCCTGGGACGGGGCCGTCGACGCGGACGGCCACATCCTCGAACCATCGGACCTCTGGGAGACCTACCTCGAGCCCCAGTACCGCGACCGGGCGTTGCGGATCGTCAAGGACGGCAACGGGCTCGACGTCCTCGAGATCGACGGCGTCCCGTCGAAGCTGGCCGCCAAAGGCATGCCCTCGACGCTGGCGGCGATGGGCCGGCAGAACCTGAAGGCGATGGCCCGCGACCCCGATATCACCTACGACAACCACGCCCCGCCGAGCGCCACGGACCCGAAGGAGCGGCTGAAGCTGCTCGACGCCGAGCACATCGACGCGGCCGTCCTGTACACGACCACCGGCCTGCTATGGGAGGCCGAGCTCGCCGGCGCCGAGCTGTCCCAGGCCTACTGCCGCGCGTACAACCGCTGGATCTGCGACTGGTGCTCGGACGGCGAGGGCCGGCTGGTGCCCACCGCCCACCTGTCGCTCGGCGACCCGGCGGCCGCGGCCAAGGAGCTGGAACGGGCCGTCGGCGACGGCGCCCGCGGCGGGTTCATGTGGGCGTCGGACTTCCCCCACGCCGACCACACGCCCGGCTACATCCTCGACCTCGACGAGCTGGCGGGCCTGTTCCCCGACGAGGGGCGCCGCCGGTTCCTGGGCGACAACGTCCGCGAGCTGTTCAAGATCGCCGCGTAGGGGGATGCGCCGATGACGACGACCGAGCTGGAGCAGTCGCTGACCGGCCCCGGCGGGCCGTTCGAGATCGTGGAGGTCGAGATCCGGGGTGTCCCCACCAAGGTCTGGAAGAACGCGCCCGGCTCGCTCCGCGACCTGTGGCAGGCCAGCCGCGCCCACGGCGACCGAGACTTCCTGGTCTACGACGACGACCGCTACACCTACGGCCGCGCCCATGCCCTGACCGCGGCGCTGGCCCGGCGCCTCACCGAGCGGTACGGGGTGGGGCGGGGCGACCGGGTCGCCATCGCCATGCGGAACTACCCCGAGTGGGTCCTGACCTTCTGGGCCACGGTCTCGATCGGCGCGGTCTCGGTGCCCCTCAACGCCTGGTGGACGGGGCCCGAGCTGGCCTACGGGCTGTCGGACTCGGGGGCGAAGGTGCTGGTCGCCGACGGCGAGCGCCTGGACCGGCTGACCGACCATCTCGACGGGCTCGTCCTCACCGGCGTGGTCGGCGTGCGGACCGACCGGCTGCACCCGGGCGTGGTGGCCTTCGACGACCTGGTCGGCGAGGTGGACGACGGGGGCGACGCGGGCGCCGACCTGCCCGAGGCGGACATCGACCCCGACGACGACGCCACCATCCTCTACACGTCGGGCACCACGGGCCGCCCCAAGGGCGCGGTCGGCACCCACCGCAACATCACCAACTTCCTGATGGGCGGCCTGTACATGGGAGCCGTGCGGGCCGCGGCCGCCGCCGGGGTGCCGTCGCCGGGCGCGGACGGCGAGGCCCCGCCGCCGCCGTCGACCCTGCTGACCTTCCCGCTGTTCCACGTCGGCGGGCTGCAGTCGCACCTCATCCCCTACACGGCCTACGGCGGCAAGCTTGTCCTCATGTACCGGTGGGACGCGGACCGGGCGATCGACCTGATCGAGCGCGAGGCGATCACCAACTTCTCCGGCGTCCCGCACACGGCCTTCGACCTGCTGGAACGGGCCGCGGCCCGCGGCGTCTCGCTGTCCAGCCTCCAGGGCCTCGCCTCCGGCGCCACCCTGGTGCCGCCCGAGCTGGTGCGCCGGGTCGACCGGCAGTTCCGCTCGCGGGTGGCGCCCGGGAACGGCTACGGCCTCACCGAGACGACCGGCGCCATGATCGTGAACATGGGGAGCGACTACGTCGCCCGGCCCGACAGCGTCGGCAAGCCGCTCGCCCCGGTGGTCGACGTGCGCTTCGTCGGGCTCGACGGGCGCGACGTCGCCCCGGGCGAGGTGGGCGAGATCTGGATCAGCGGCCCCACCATCGTGCGCGGCTACCACAACAACCCCGACGCCACGGCCGCGGCGTTCACCAACGGGTGGTTCCACACCGGCGACCTGGGCTACCTCGACGACGACGGGTTCACGCACGTGGTCGACCGCCTCAAGGACGTGGTGATCCGCGGCGGCGAGAACGTGTACGCGGCCGAGGTCGAGGCGGCGCTGTTCGAGCACCCGGACGTCGCCGACGCCGCGGTGGTCGGCGTCCCGCATCCGACGCTCGGCGAGGAGGTCGCCGCGGTCGTCCGCCGGCGGCCGGGCAGCGACCTCGACGCCGCGGCCGTACAGGCCCACGTCGCCCAGCGGCTCGCCGGGTTCAAGGTGCCGTCGGTCGTCGACGTCCGCGACGCCGAGCTGCCCCGCAACGCGACGGGCAAGGTCCTCAAGCGCCAGCTCCGCGACGAGCTGGGCGCGGCCACCGCACCAGCCAGCACCGAGAGGTCGTCCACCAGCCCATGAACGACGCCACCTTCGCCACCGAGATCACGCTGACCGGGCCGAGCCGCTCGCCGGCCCAGATGCTGGAAGAGCAGCAGGTCGAGGGCCACTCCAGCGTCCACGACGGCGCCACCGCCGCCTCGGTCGGGCTGGCCGGCGCACCCATCGAGGCGCCGACCCACTTCAGCCAGATCGACCCGCTCGCCGCCGCCTTGTGGGGGCGGGACTGGTTCGAGCGGGGCTGCGTGAGCTGCCACTTCCGCACGATGGTGGTCGAGGGCGAGCAGGTCCAGGCCTCGTTGACCACCACCGGGCCGGCCTCCGGGCGGGTGGAGGCCCACAAGGCCGACGGCACGCCGGTGCTGGTCGGCACGGCGTCGGCCGGCCCCGACCACCCCGAGACCGAGCTGGAAGCAAGGCTCGCCAAGCTGGGCGACCCCGGCGAGCTGTTCGTCATCGACCAGCTCGCGGTCGGCATGCGCGACGAGCGGCGCGAGGCCTCGGTGACCCACGGCGACGGGAACGGCCCCGGCTACCCGTTCTCGCTGGCCGAGAAGCTGGAGCGGATCACCGAGCCGCACCCCTGGTACACGCCGGACGGGGGCGCCGGCTCGCCCTGGGGCCGGGCGGTCCTGCCCATGGAGATGGTCAGTGTGCTGTCCGCCAAGGCGGGGGCCCGCTGGCCGGTGCGTGGACCAGTGCTCGGGCTGTTCCTCGACCTGGAGATCCGCCTGGTCGACGGGCCCGTGTTCGTCGGCCAGACCTACGCGGTCGAGCACGAGATCGTCGGCATGGGCCAGAGCCGGCGCACCGAGTCGTACTGGACCCGCACGACGCTCACCGACACCGGTACCGGGCGGGTGGCGGCGCAGGTGCTGCTGCACCAGGGCGTGTTCAAGGAGTCGTACGCCGGCTACCCGGCCGAGCGCCTTGGCGAGCCGGCCCGACCACAGACCTGACCAGGGAAAGGGGCCGTCCCATGCGGATGCGGCTGGTACCCGAGGACGACTACATGCACCCTCGGGAAGAGGCGAGCAACTTCAACGAGAGCGCCTACTACAACTTCTTCGACGGCGGCTGCGGCCTCGGCGGCTGGGTCCGCCTCGGGAACCGGCCCAACGAGGGCTACGCCGAGATGACCACGTGCCTGTACCTGCCCGACGGGCGGGTGGCGTTCTGGTTCGGCCGGCCCAAGATCGGCGACAACGACCGGCACGACGCGGGCGGGCTGCGGTTCGAGGTCGTCCGCCCGTTCGAGGAGCACCGCGTCACTTACGAGGGGCCAGCGGTGGTGCTCGACGACCCGTCCGAGATGGAGGACCCCCGGCGGGCCTTCAACGAGAACCCGCGGGTCGACTGCCGGGTCGACCAGGTCCACCGGGGCATCGCCAAGGCGTGGGGCGGCGAGCCCGAGCCCGAGGAGGGCGAGACCCTGCGCGCCGTCGACCCCGAGAAGTCGTTCGCCCGGGGCCACTTCGAGCAGCACATGGCCGTCACCGGCACGGTCGCGGTCGGCGACGAGTCGTTCGAGCTCACCGACGGGCTCGGCCTCCGCGACCACAGCTGGGGCCCGCGGTACTGGCAGAGCGTGTGGTGGTACCGGTGGCTCACCGTGAACCTGGGCCCCGACCTCGGGTTCGCGACCACGGTGACCGGCGACGAGGCCGGCAAGCGACGCGTGGCCGGCTTCCTCTACGACCGGGCCCGCCACGGCGAGGACTGGGTGCCGATCCGGGAGGTCGACCTGCGGTCGGACTTCGACGACCGCTGGTACCACTCGGCGGTCCACGCCACCGTCCACACCGACCACCACAGCTACGACGTCGAGGGCGAGGTGTGGTCGAACATCCCGCTGCGGAACCGGCGCAACGGGCAGACGACCCGCATCACCGAGGGCATGACCCGGTGGCGCCACGGCGACCTCGAGGGCGCGGGGCTCGCGGAGTACCTCGACCAGATCGTGGACGGGCGTCCGGTCGGCGCCGCCGAAGGTCGATGACCAGATGACCTACCGCGAGCTCACCTACGAGGTCGACGGCCACGTGGGGGTGATCACGCTCGACCGCCCCGAGGCTCGGAACGCGCTGACGCACACCACCTACCGCGAGCTCGAGGACGCGGTGTGGAGCGCGGGCTCGACGGCGTCCGTCCGCTGCCTGGTGATCACCGGGGCCGACCCGGCGTTCTGCTCCGGCGACGACGTCAAGCAGGTGATGGCGCCGACGGCGGACAGGCTCGCCGCGGCCGAGGGTCCGCCGGCCGAGCCGGCCCTGACGCCGGCCGCCGGCGCGCTGCTGGGCACCGACGTCCCGATCGTGGCGGCGGTCAACGGCGCCGCCGTGGGGTGGGGCATGGGGTTGGCGTGGCGTCGTTCCTGGAGAAGCGCGAGCCCCACTACGTCGGGCGCTGACGAGACGAAAGGCTGACCGTGGACTTCGACATCCCCAAGGACCTCGCCGACTACCTCGTCTCGCTGGACGAGTTCATCGAGCGGGAGATCAAGCCGCTCGAGGAGCAGGACGACAACATCCGTTTCTTCGACCACCGCCGCGAGGACGCCCGCACCGACTGGGAGCGGGGCGGCCTGCCCAACGCCGAGTGGATGGCGCTGCTCCACGAGGC
>JBKPAS010000002.1:0-6773 GCA_046744265.1 Actinomycetota bacterium | reverse complement strand
CCGGCCGCGGCCAGCGCCCCGGCGGCGAGCGCGGCGTCGACGCCGACGTGGAGCGGGGTCGGCGGCGTGTCGGCCCGGCCCAGGCACCCGCACGAGCCGATCGGCGTGCCGGACGTCAGCGCGGCGACCACGAACACGGCGAACCCGAGGTAGCTGAGGGCGACGAGGGCGGCGAGGACGGGCCCGCCGAGGACGAGGGTCCCGGCGCCGACGAGCAACTCTGCGGCGGCGACGACCCGGACGAGCCCGCCGGACGACGGCCACCCGAGCGCGGCCAGCGCCCCGGCGGTGCGGCTCGGGTCGGCGACCTTGGCCGCCCCGGCGACGACAAGGACGAGCGCCCCGGCGCCCAGGACGGCCGTCAGCACCGGGCCCCTCCGGCATCTTGCTTTCCTCGGACCGCCATCGCCGGTCTCACGAACGCAATTTCGCAGGGGACCGAAGGCCGCAAGGCCTACTCGGCGGCTTCGGCGAGGGCCTCGGCCAGCGACGGGTGCACCATGAGGCTCTCGTAGATGTCGTTGACCCGCAGGTTGTTGGTGACCGCCACGGCGAGCACCGAGATCAGCTCGGCTGCCTGGCGGCCGACGATCGACCCGCCCAGCACGACGCCGGTCGCGGGATCGGAGAGGATCTTCACGAACCCCCGCGGCTCGTTGTTGATCAGCGCCTTGGCCGACGCCGAGAACGGCACCTTGGTCACCCGCAGCTTGCGGCCCTCGGCGAAGGCGTCGGCCTCGGCCAACCCGACGTCCGCGATCTCGGGCTCGGTGAAGATGGCCGACGCAGCCTTGTCGTAGTCGAGGTGGCGGTGCTCGCGGGTATGAAGGCCCATCACGTGCTCCGCGATCTTGCGGCCTTGCATCGACGCCACCGACGACAGGGGCAGCTTCCCCGACAGGTCGCCGGCCGCGTAGATGTGGCCGACGTTGGTCACGCAATGGTGGTTGATCGGCACGTAGCCCGAGCTGTCGACCTCGACGCTGGCCGCGTCGAGCCCCAGTCCGTCACTGTTCGGGATCGACCCGATGGCCAGGAGGGCGTGGCTGCCCCTGGCCACCCGCCCGTCGTCGCACCGCACGGCGACGCCTCGCCCGCCGACGCCGGTGCCATCGGCGCCGTCGCCGTCGAGACGGTCGATGCCCACCGCCCGGGCGCCCTTGAACAACCGCACGCCGCGGCGCAGCAGCTCGTCCTCGAGGGCGGCGGCGACCTCGGGGTCCTTCTGGGGCAGCACCTGCTGGCGGCTGACGATGAGCGTGACCTGGCTGCCCAGCGACGAGAACATGTGGACGAACTCGACGCCGGTCACGCCCGAGCCGATCACCACGAGGTGCTCGGGCAACTCGGGCGGCGGGTAGGCCTGCCGGGTCGTGAGGATGCGCTCGCCGTCGACGTCGGCCCAGTCGGGGATGCGGGGCCGGCTGCCGGTCGACAGCAGGATCGCGTCCGCCGCCACCTCGGTGACCCCGTCGGGCGTCTCGACCGCGATCTCGTGCGGCCCCTTGAGCCGAGCCGCCCCCTCGAGCATGCGGACGCCCTGGCTGCGCAGCAAGCCCACGATGTTCGACTCGAGCCGGTCTTCGATGCTCTCGATGCGGCCACGCAGGGCCTCGAAGTCGAGCTGGACGCCGGCGCCGGTCAGCCCCATCGTGCTGGCGTGCGCCACCATGCCCATCGTGCCGGCGGTGGCGATCATCGCCTTCGACGGGATGCAGTCACGCAGGTGAGCGGCGCCGCCCACGATGTCGCGCTCGATCATCGTGACGTCGGCGCCCAGGCGGGCCGCGGTGGTGGCGGCGCTGTTGCCGGCCGGCCCGCCGCCGATGATCGCGAAGCGCAGCGGCATACCCCCAGGCTAGAGCCTCGGCGAGGCGGCTCTACGAGGCCGATCTACGAGGCCGTCCGGGTCAGGCGGACCAGGCGGTGGTCGGGCGTGAACAGGCGGCGCGTCAGGCCCAGCCCGACGACCACGACGTTGGTGGCCACGCACCCGAGGATCAGGTACATGATCGCCGCCTGGACGAGCACGGCGTCGACCGGGTCCGCCCCGGCCAGGATGAGCCCGGTCATCGCCCCGGGCATGAACACCAGACCGACGGCCTTCGTGCTCTCGATCTGCGTGGTCAGAGCCGTGCGCATCGCGCTGCGCACGAACGGCTTGGAGGCCTCCTGCCACGGCTGGCCGAGGGCCAGGCGGGCCTCGACCTCGGGGCGCCGGTCGGCCAGCTCGCCGATGATCCGGCGGGAGGCGACCACGGTCGACCCGATCGAGTTGCCGATCATCATCCCCGCGATGGGGACGATGGCCCGGCCGACGTTCGGGTAGACGCCCAGCCCGAACACGACGAGCAGGCTCAGGGCGGCCGACGCCCCGGTCGCCATGAACGCCAGCCGCACGATGCCCGGCACCTCGGGCGCCCGGCGCCGCACGGTGACGGCGGCGACGCTGACCATCACGACGACCCAGGCCCAGGCCAGGGCGACCGGCGCGTCCTCGTCGATGACCAGCACGAGGATGTACCCCGTGGCGAGCAGCTGAACGAGGGCGCGCCCCGTGGCCCACAGCATCTCGCGCTCGAGCCGCAGGCCCCGCCACAGCGACAACGCGATGGCCACCCCGACCAGGATCAGCGAGAGCGCCAGCCCACCCCACCCGATCGCGCCGCTAGTCATCGCCCGCCTCCTCGCCCGGGTCCCGCTCCTCTGAACCCGACTCTGAACCCGCCGACGCCAGGTAGCGGCCCCGCTCGGCGGCCGATGCGACGTGGCCGTCCACGAGGACGATCCGGTCGTCGGCCAGCCGGTCGGCCTGGTCGAGGTCGTGCGTCACCCACAGCACCGGGCGCCCCCCGTCCGCCAGCCGGCGGGCGGTGACCTCGAGGCGCCGGCCGTTCTCGCGGTCGAGGGCGGAGGTCGGCTCGTCCATGAGCAGGACCTCGGGCCGGGTGACCAGCGTGCGGGCCAGGCACAGGCGCTGGGTCTCGCCGCCGGACAGCTCGTCGGCCGACCGGTCGAGGAAGCCCGCGCCGAGCCCGGCCGCAGCGAGCGCTGCCGTCAGGCTGCCGTTGGCGGCCGCCGGGTCGGCGACGAGCAGGTTGTCGCGCACCGTCCCCGGGAACGGCGCCGGCCGCTGGAACACCATGCCGACCCGCCGCCGCAGCACCAGTGGGTCGAGCGAGTCGAGCGGCTCGCCCCGGAACCGGATCTCGCCCGCCGTCGGCACCTCGAGCCGGTTGAGCAGGCGCAGCAGGGTCGTCTTCCCGCCACCGGACGGCCCGACGACGACCGTGATGCCCCGGTCGGGCACCGCCAGCGTGACGCCGTCGAGGATGCGCCGCCCGTCGACCTCGAGCGACACCCCCTCGAGGTCGAACAGCGCGCAGTCGCTCAAACCGCCGAGCGCTCGGAACCGGCCCCGTTCAGGCCGTTGCTCGTGACGGCCGGGCCGGGCTGGGGTGACCCAGCGGGCGCCGCCGTCGTCGTGGCGTCGGAGGACGAGGACGACGAGGCCGACGACGCGCCGCCGCCGGTGGTGGAACCGGCCAGCGCCCGCCGCACCCGCTCGCCGGTCCGCGAGTACTTGACGATGCACTGGACCGCCCGCACGCCGTCGCGCCAGCCGATCTTCTTGCCCTCGTCGTAGGTGCGGCCGTTGTAGCTGATGCCCAGCTCGTAGACCCGCCAGTGGTCGCGCGCCACCTTGGCGGTGACCTCGGGCTCGAACCCGAACCGGTCCTCCTCGATGGCGATCGACTGGATCACTTCGCGCCGGAAGGCCTTGTAGCAGGTCTCCATGTCGGTGAGGTTCAGGTTCGTGAACATGTTCGACATCAGGGTCAGGAACCGGTTCCCGACCGAGTGCCAGAAGTAGAGGACCCGGTGCGGCTGGCTCGAATGGAACCGCGAGCCGTAGACCACATCGGCCTGGTCCTTCAGTAGGGGCCGGACCAGCGTGCCGTACTCGGCGGGGTCGTATTCGAGGTCGGCATCTTGCACGATCACGTAGTCGGCGCGGGCCTCGGCGAACCCCCGGCGCAGCGCCGCGCCCTTCCCCTGGTTGTGGGGCTGCAGCAGGACCCGCACCCGGGGGTCGTCGAACGTCCCCAGGATGTCGCGGGTACCGTCGGACGAGCCGTCGTCGACGACGATGAGCTCGGACGTCCACGGCGAGGCGAGCACCTGGCCGACCACGGCCTCGATGGTGGCCTTCTCGTTGAAGCACGGCATGACGACCGAGAGGCACGGCTTCGGCTCATCCACGAGCGGGTCCTCCTCGGGCAGGCTCGATCGGCGAATCCTAGGGGACGCTGCGCGGCCGGTGCGACACTCCTGGGCTGGGTGGATGGAACGCCATTTCCCTAGGCTTCGTGGCGTGACCGACAAGCCCACCGTCGACGACTGGCGGGCCCTGGCCGCCAAGGACCTCAAGGGCGCCGACCCCGAGACGCTGACCTGGCACACGCCCGAGGGCATCGACGTCAAGCCCCTGTACACGGCGGCGGACCTCGACGACGTCGACTTCCTCGACTCGCTCCCCGGGCTGCCGCCATTCGTGCGTGGCCCCCGGGCCACGATGTACGCCAACCGGCCGTGGACGATCCGCCAGTACGCCGGGTTCTCCACCGCCGAGGAGTCCAACGCCTTCTACCGGCGCAACCTGGCCGCCGGGCAGATGGGGCTGTCCGTCGCCTTCGACCTGGCCACCCACCGCGGCTACGACAGCGACCACCCGCGCGTCGAGGGCGACGTCGGCAAGGCCGGGGTGGCGATCGACTCGGTCGAGGACATGAAGATCCTCTTCGACCAGATCCCCCTCGAGAAGATGTCGGTGTCGATGACGATGAACGGTGCGGTGCTGCCCACGCTGGCCTGCTTCATCGTCGCCGGCGAGGAGCAGGGGGTCGACCAGGCGCAGCTCTCCGGGACCATTCAGAACGACATCCTCAAGGAGTTCATGGTCCGGAACACCTACATCTACGCGCCCGAGCCGAGCATGCGGATCGTGACCGACATCATCGAGTACACGGCCGAGCACATGCCCCGGTTCAACTCGATCTCGATCTCCGGCTACCACATGCAGGAGGCCGGCGCGACGGCGGTGCAGGAGCTGGCGTTCACCATCGCCGACGGGCTCGATTATGTGCGCCACGTGGTCGACCGGGGGCTGGACATCGACCGCTTCGCCGGGCGGCTGTCGTTCTTCTTCGCCATCGGCATGAACTTCTTCATGGAGGTCGCCAAGCTGCGGGCCGCCCGGCTGCTCTGGCACCGGGTGGTCTCGCAGTTCGACCCGAAGGACCCCCGCTCGCTGATGCTGCGGACCCACTGCCAGACCAGCGGGGTGTCGCTGACCGAGCAGGACCCGTACAACAACGTGGTTCGCACCGCGTACGAGGCGCTGGCCGCGGTGCTGGGCGGCACCCAGAGCCTGCACACCAACAGCTTCGACGAGGCGCTCGGCCTGCCGACCGACTTCTCGGCCCGCATCGCCCGCAGCACCCAGCTGATCGTGGCCGAGGAGACCGGCATCCCCAAGGTCGTGGACCCGCTCGCCGGCAGCTACTACGTCGAGTGGCTGACCGACACGCTGGCCGAGCGGGCGTGGGCCCTGATCGAGGAGGTCGAGTCGCTCGGCGGCATGACCAAGGCCGTGGCCTCGGGCATGCCCAAGCTGCGCATCGAGGAGTCTGCCGCCCGCCGCCAGGCCCGCGTCGACCGCGGCGAGGAGGTCATCGTCGGCGTCAACAAGTACCAGCCGTCCGACCCCGACCACGTCGACGTGCTCGCCATCGACAACAGCGAGGTGCGCCGGTCGCAGATCGCTCGCCTGGAGAAGGTGCGGGCGTCGCGGGACGCCCCGGCCTGTGAGGCTGCCCTTGCCCGCCTGACCGAGGGCGCGCGGGGCAACGCCAACCTGCTGGCGCTGTCGATCGAGGCGGCGCGGGCCCGGGCGACGGTGGGCGAGATCAGCGAGGCGCTGGAGAAGGCGTTCGGGGGGCGGCACAAGGCCGAGATCCGGTCGATCCACGGGGTGTACGGGGCCGCGTCGGACGGGTCCGACGCGTTCGGCCAGGTGCACGACGAGGTCGAGTCCTTCGCCCGGCAGGAGGGCCGCCGGCCCCGCATGCTCGTGGTCAAGCTCGGGCAGGACGGGCACGACCGGGGCGCCAAGGTGATCGCCACCGCGTTCGCCGACCTCGGGTTCGACGTGGACGTCGGGCCGCTGTTCCAGACGCCCGACGAGGCGGCGCGCGACGCCGTCGACAACGACGTGCACGTCGTGGGCGTGTCGAGCCAGGCCGCCGGGCACCTGACGCTCGTCCCCCAGCTCGTCGCCGAGCTGGCCAAGGCCGGCGGCGAGGACATCGTCGTGGTGTGCGGGGGCGTGATCCCGCCGCAGGACTATCCCAAGCTCGAGGCCGCCGGCGTGGCCGCCATCTTCGGTCCGGGCACGAACATCCCCGAGGCCGCCCGCCGGGTGCTGGACCTCCTCCGCGCCCGCCGCCCGGCGGCCTAGCGGCCTCGCGCCGTCAGCAGGTCGCCGTCGAGTAGGCGAAGTCGTCGCCGCTGGCGTCGATCGGCCCGATCGAGGCCACGACGTGGCCGGCGGCGTCGAGTCCCTCGATGCCGTCGAGGTCGCCGAGCGGCCGCTCGACCAGCCACGCCCGGTACCCGGCCTCGACGCTGGGGCCGATGCGTGCGGTGATCCGCTCGCCGCCGGGCCGGACGAGCTCGACGCGGGCGATGTCCGAGCCGATGAGGCCGTAGGT
>JBKPAS010000080.1:0-9198 GCA_046744265.1 Actinomycetota bacterium | reverse complement strand
GGCCTCGACCTCGGCGGCCTTGCTCATGTCCCCGCTGACCGCCAGCTCGGCCTGCGGGACGTGGGCGGCGAGGTTGCGCTCGAGCGCCTCGCGGCCCTGCTCGGTCCCCACCGGGTACCAGCACCGGTACACGTGCCCGGGCGACTCGGCCTCGAGCAGCGGCGGCTGCTCCTCGCGGCACCGGTCCTGCGCGTACGGGCACCGGGGCGCAAACCGGCACCCGGCGGGCGGGTCCAGCAGGTCGGGCGGCCGGCCGGCGATGACGCTGAGCCGCGTGTGGCTGTCGTTCTCGAGCCGCGGGATCGACTGCAGCAGCGCCGCCGTGTACGGCATGCGCATCGACGAGAACAGCGTGCGGGTGGGCGCCTGCTCGACGATCTGGCCGGCGTACATGACCGCCACCTCGTCGGTGTGCCCGGCGACGACGCCCAGGTCGTGGGTGACGAGCACCATCGCCATGTCGCGCTCGCGCTGCTGGGTCCGCAGCAGGTCGAGGATCTGCGCCTGCACGGTCACGTCGAGCGCGGTCGTCGGCTCGTCGGCGAACAGCAGCTTGGGCCCGCAGGCCAGCGCGATGGCGATCACGACCCGCTGGCGCATGCCGCCGGACAGCTCGTGGGGGTACTGGCGCAGCCGCCGCCCCGGCTCGGGGATGCCGACGGACGCCAGCAGCGCCAGGGCGATGCGCTCGGCCTCCTTGCGGTCCATGTCGAAGTGGAACCGCAGCGGCTCGGTGATCTGCCGCCCGATGCGCATGACCGGGTTGAGCGAGGTCATCGGGTCCTGGAACACCATGGCGATCTGGGTGCCCCAGTACGACCGCAGGTCCGCCGCGCCGAGCTGGTCGAGCCGGCGGTCCTCGAACGTGACGGACCCGTGGCGCTCGACGTTGCTCGGCAGCAGCCCCATGATCGACCGGGACAGGACCGACTTGCCGCAGCCCGACTCCCCCACCAGGCCCAGCGTCTTGCCCCGGTCGAGGCTGAACGTGACCCCGTCGACCGCCCGGACCAGCCCGCGGGGCGTGACGAAATGGGTGGCCAGCTCGTCGACGTCGAGCAGCCGGCGGCTGTGGGTCAGCGGCGCGTCCGGCGACGCCACCGTCGCCGGCGAGCCCGACGGTCCGGTGCCCGTGACCCGCTTGCGGCGCCCGATCACAGCGCGCTCTCCCGCACGTCGAACCGGGCCCGCACGACGTCGCCCAGGTAGTTGAGCGCCAGCACGGTCAGGAAGATCACGACCGTGGGGATCAGCACGATGTGCGGCGCATCGCGCAGGTCCGTCCGGCCCTCGGCGATGATGTTGCCCCACGACGGTGTGGGCAGCTGCACGCCGACGCCGAGCAGGCTGAGGCCGCCCTCGGCGACGATGACGACCGCGATGCCCAGCAGGGCGATCGAGAACAGCGCTGGCAGCACGTTGGGCAGCACCTCGCCGAACATGATCGAGCGGTTGCGGGCGCCCATGGCCCGGGCCGCGAGCACGAACTCGCGTTGCGCCCACGTGAGCGTGGTCGCCCGGGCGATGCGCCCGAGGACCGGGATCGACACGATGCCGAGCGCGGCGATCAGCACGACCATGCGCCGGGTGCTGCTCACCCCCTCGCCGGTGGCGAACACGGTCACGACCGTGAGGGCCAGGATCAGCTGGGGGAACGAGAGCAGCACGTCGAACACGCCGACGAACAGCGTGTCGGTCCGGCCCCGGAAGTAGCCGGCGATCAGGCCGAGCAGCCCGCCGACCACCAGCCCCAGCAGCACCGACGTGATCGAGATCAGCAGCGAGGCCCGCGAGCCCCACACCACCCGGCTGAGCAGGTCCCGGCCCAGACCGTCGCCGCCGAACCAGTGGCCGTCGGTGCCCGGCCCTTCCCGGGCGATCGCGCCGACCGACTTGTAGGGGTCGTCGAGCGGCAGGATCGGTGCGAGCAGGGCGGCAGCCACGACGAGCCCGAGCCACGCGACCGCCAGCTTGGCGCCCCAGCCGAAGGCCCGGGACGGCCCGCCGGCGGCGGCCCGGGTCTCAGCCCCGCCGATCAGCACGACGGTGTCGGCGGGGACGGTGCCGCCGGCGACGGTCCCGCCGACGTCGGTGACGGTGGGGGCCTCAGGCTCCGCCATGGTGCATCCTCCCCGGGGTGGGTGCTCCTGCGCCCACCCCTCCCGGCCGGAAGGCCTCACGCCCGCGCATGGCGGATCCTTGGGTCCAGCACGGCGTACAGCACGTCGACCAGGAAGTTGATGAGCACGTACCCCACGGCGATGATCGCGATCAGGCTCTGGAGGGCGATGTACTGGCGGGCGTTGATGGCCTCGAACAGCAGCGTGCCCATGCCCGGCAGCGAGAAGATGACCTCGACGATCACCGCCCCGCCGATGAGCGTGCCGACGTTCAGCCCGGCCACCGTCAGCAGCGTGAGGCTGGACGGGCGCAGGGCGTGCCGCCACAGCACGCGCGACGGCGGGATGCCCTTGGCCTTGGCCATCGTGATGAAGTCCTCTTGCAGCGTGGCGATCATGTCGCTGCGCAGCAGCCGCATGTACACGGCGATCTGGCCGACGGCCAGGCTGATGGCGGGCATGGCCATGCGTCTCAGGTGCTCGAACAGGTCGTCTTTGGGCGCGACGTAGCCACTCACGGGTAGCCAGCCGAGCCGCACCCCGACGTAGTACGCCAGCACGAGGGCCAGCGCGAAGTTCGGTATCGCGAGCAGGCCGAACAGCGTCGCGCTGGTGGTCCGGTCGAAGCGCGAGCCCGCCCGGTAGGCGCTGTACACGCCGAGCGGTATGGCGAACAGCAGCGCCAGCACCTGGGCCTCGACCATGAGCTGCAGCGACACGGGCAGGGCCTCGCGCACCCGGTCCATCACCGGGCGCTCGCCGGTCACGCTGTAGTAGCCGCCGAGGTCGCCGGTGACGAAGTTGCCCATCCACCGGCCGTACTGGGTCCACACGGGGTCGTCGAGGCCGAGGTTCTGGCGCAGGTCGTCCTTCTGCTGCTCGCTGGCGAACCCGGCGATGGCGTCGACGGGGTCACCCGGCAGCAGGCTGGTCAGCACCGCCACGAACAGCGTGACGAAGAACAGCACCACCAGCAGGTGGAGGAGCCGGCGGGCAATGGCTCGCAAGGCGAGTGACCTCCTCGGCTAGTGCTCGGTTAGCGCTCTATTGCTCGACCCAGAGGGTCTCGACCGGATGCCCGACGGCCAAGCCGAAGCTGTCGTCGACGCCGTGGACGTCGGGTGCGGTGCCCACGTCCCAGAGCGTGTAGTTGAGCCACGCGTTGTAGACCTGCTCGCCGAAGCGCCGGTTGAGGTCCTCGTAGATCTCCTTGCGCTGGTCGGCGTCGGCCGTGGCCCGGCCGTCGTGCAGCAGCTGGTCGATCTGCGGGTCGTTGATCCGGCCGAAGTTGGTCGGGTAGCTCGACTCCCACCACACGTACTGGGTGTCCGGGTCGCCGCCTGGGTGGTTGCGCCAGCCGATGGCCTCGAAGTCGCCGTTGATCGCGTTGTCGATCTGGGTCGACTGGTCGACGGTCACGATCTCGACGTGCATGCCGGCGGCCTCCCACTGCTGCTTGAACAGCTGGGCGGCCCGGATGGTGGCCTCGGCCTGGGTCGTCGTGTAGCTGAACCGCAGCGGCTGGCCGGTCTCGTCCTCATACTGCTGCACGAGCTGGCGGGCCTGGTCGAGGTCGAACGTCGGGTAGCCGGTGTCGTCGAGGTTGCCCACGTTCCCGGGGGCGAACGGCCCGGTCGCCGCCGTCAGCAGGTCGTGGCCGATGATCGAGTTGTACTCGTCGAAGTCGGTGGCGGAGGCGATCGCCTTGCGGGCCGTGATGTTGTCGAACGGCGGCTTCGACTCGTTCAGCATCGTGTAGGTGACCTCGCCGAAGTCGGTCGTCTCGGTCACGTCGACGGTGCCGGCGTCCTGCTGGTTGTGCAGCTCGGCGATCGTCTCGGGGTCGCTGGTGTGCATGACGTTGATCTCGCCCGACTCCAGCGCGTTGACGCGCTGCGCGGCCTCGACGATGGGCCGGAACTCGATCGAGTCCAAGTACGGCAGCTTGTTGCCGTCGTCGTCGGTCGCCCAGTAATCCGGGTTCTTCTCGGCCACCAGGTGCTGGTTGGGGACCCACTCGTCGAACGTGAACGGCCCCGTGCCGATCAGGTGGTCGGCGCAATTCCGGGTGTCGTCGAGTTGGGCCTGGGCCATCATCCCCAGCCGCCCGCTCGAGAACAGGTAGGCGTCGAAGTCGACCCACGGCGTGTTGGTGGTGACCTTGACGGTCAGCGGGTCGACGACGTCGACGCTCTTGACGTTGTCGAACACGAACCGGAACAGCAGCGGGTTCCGCGCCGGGTAGACGCCCCGGTAGGCGTCGAGGTTGTTCTTGACCACCTCGGCCGTCAGGTCGGTGCCATCGTGGAACTTCACGCCGTCGCGGATCTTGATCGTCCACTGCGTGAAGTCGTCGTTGTGCTCGACCGACTGGGCCAGCCACGGGTCGTAGCCGCCCTCGCCGTTGGGCCGGGTCAGCGTGTCGTAAATGGCCCGGGCGACCATGATCCCCGAGATGGCGAGCTGGGCCTCGGGCAGGCAGAAGCCGTCGGTGGTCTCGGCCTCGAGGCCGTAAACGACCCGGCCGCCGGGCGTCGGGGTGCCCTCGTCGCCCGAGGCGCCGCCGCCTCCACCGCCCGAGTCGTCGCCTCCCCCGCCGCACGCCGCGGCGGCCAGGGCCAGCGCGACGAGGCACGCCATCCGCTTGATCATCCGGCGTCGAGGACCTGTCGCCGATCGAGACACGTCTCGCCCCCTTCGGTTCGGCCGCGGCGCGCGTCAACCCCCCGGTGACGTAGGTCACACCGCTGGCTCGCAACCTACGAGCGGGCTGGACCGCTGTCAACAGCCGTTAGCACTTTGTCAACAAACAGCGTGGTCAGGGGGCACGCGAAAGCCACGCCGTCGCCTCGCCAGCCGGAGCCGCCCGCTACCCGCTGACGATGTCGTGGATCTGCCGCAGCAGGGGCGGCGGGCCGGCGACCAGCATCGTGGTGATGCAGGTGCCCCGCCACCGCTCGAGCTCGTCGCGGATCTTGGCCGGCGGGCCGACCAGGTAGACGTCCTCGACCATGGGCGTGGGCACCGCCGCCGCGGCGTCGGCCTTGCGCCCGTCGAGGTAGGCCTCCTGGATCTTCTCGCACTCGGCCTCGTAGCCCAGCCGGACGAACACGTCCTTGTGGAAGTTGCGGTCGCGGGCGCCCATGCCCCCGATGTAGAGCGCCAGGTTCGGCCGCAGCAGGTCGGCGCACGCCTCGACGTCGTCGCCGGGGATGATCGGCACGACGCACGCGACCTCGAAGTCGTCCGCAGTGCGCCGGGCGCCCGGCCGGGCGAAGCCCTCGGCCAGCGCCTCGCGGTAGAAGCCGTCGGCCTTCGGCGAGAAGAACATCGGCAGCCAGCCGTCGCCGATCTCGGCGGCCAAGGCCACGTTCTTGGGGCCCTCGGCGCCCAGGTAGATGGGGAGGTCGGCGCGCAGCGGCCGCACGATCGACTTGAGCGGCTTGCCCAGCCCGGTGCCACCCTGCAGCGGCATGGCGTAGTGCTCGCCCACGAACTCGACCGGCCCCTCACGAGCGATGATGCGCCGGACGATCTCGACGTACTCGCGGGTGCGGGCCAGCGGTTTGGCGTAGGGCTGGCCGTACCACCCCTCGACCACTTGGGGGCCCGACACGCCGAGCCCGAGGATGAGCCGCCCGCCCGACAGGTGGTCGAGCGTGATGGCGGTCATCGCCGTCGACGCCGGCGTGCGGGCCGACATCTGCGTGATGGAGGTGCCGAGCTTGATGCGCCGGGTGCTGCTGCCCCACCAGGCCAGGGGGGTGAAGCAGTCGGACCCGTAGGCCTCGGCCGTCCAGATCGAGTCGAACCCCAACTCCTCGGCCGTGGCGATCTGGTCGGCGGCGTCGGGGGGCGGCCCGGTCGAGGGCCAGTATCCGACGACCAAGCCGAGCTTGAGCGACACGGTGGACCTGCCCGAGGCCGCCGGCCGGTTACCCGGCCGCCTCGACCTTGGAGTCTTCGCTCTCGTCGTCGCCCTTCTTGCCCTTGGCGCCGCTCGGCGACCCGTTGGCCTCGCTCGACGACTCTTCCCCCGGCAGCGCGCCCACGCCGGCCAGGCCGGACAGCATCTCGCGCAGCTGGCCCAGCTGGTTGGTCACGGCGTCGCGCTGGCGGGTGAGGTCGGACACCTCGCGCTCGGCGGTCTGCTTGGTGACCTGGGCATGCGTCTTGGCGTCGAAGATGAGCTGCTCGGCCTCGGTGTTGGCGTCGGACACCGTGCGCTCGGCGAACGCCTTGGCCTTGGCGATGATCTCGTTGGCCTCGGCCTCGCTCTCGGCCCGCCGCTGCTCGGCGCGCTGCTCGGCCTCCTTCGCCCGGTTGTCGCCTGCCTTGGCGCGCTGCTCGGCGTCGGCGACCAGCTTCTGCGTCTGGGCGACGGCGGCCTCGTGGCGCTCGCGCTCTTCCCGCTCGGCCCGCTCGCGGCGCTCGGCCAGCTCGAGCTCGAGGGCCTGCAGCTCGGCCTCGCGCTTCTCCTTGGCCTTGGTGAGCAGCTTGGACGCGGCGGCGCGCTTCTCCTCGGCCTCGCGGGCGGCCACGTTGCGCATCTCGATGATCTCGCGCTCGGCCGTGGCCCGCAGCGCGGCGATGTCGCGCTCGGCGGTGGCCCGGTGCTCGGCCACCTCGTGGTCGGTGACCGTGCGCAGCTGGCTCGTCTCGCGCTCGGCCTCGGAGCGCATGATGTCGACCTCGCGCTTGGTCGAGCTGCGCAGCTCGTTGGCCTCGCGCTCGGCCGAGTCGCGGGTGGCCTTGGCCTCGCGCTCGGCCGCGGTCTTGACGGCGGCCGCCACGGCCCGCGCCTTCTCGACGACCTCTTTGGACTCGAGGTGGGCGGCGGCGACGAGCTTGTCGGCCTCGCGCTTGGCCTCTTCCCGGTGCTCGTTGGCCTGCTCCTCCGCGAGGCGGAGGAGCTGCTCGACCCGAGTGCCCAGGCCCGAGAGGGTGGGTTGCGCCCGCTGCTCGAGCTGCTTGGCCTGCTCGGCGACCTTGCGTTCGAGCTCGGCCACACGGTCACGGGCGTCGCTGGTGCCCGTCTTCGCGTTCTTGGCTAGCTCGGACAGCTCATCGATGCGGGCCTGCAACCGCTCGATGTACATGTCGACCTGCGTACGCTCGTAGCCGCGCAGGACGATCGTGAAGTCCGGCGTGCCGCCCTCGGAGGTCGGCGACGAAGTGGTTGTGGCCATAGGTCCCCAACTATGTCACGCCCCGCAAGGCCGCCGCGTCGTGGGGGTCGTGCCGGGCAACGGTGTAACTGGGTTGACGATCAAACCCGGCGATCGTCTCACAACGTGGCTGGAATGTCACGGGTCGAGCCGGGTTCCGTTCGGGGCGTGGTGGTTTCCCGGGGCTGTGTGGCGATCCCCGGACCCCGCCCGCCGGCCGAGCCTCGGCCGACGCACGGCCGGCGGTGGCCGGTAGTTTCCGGTGCGTGTCCAGCTCGAGCTCCACGCCGGCCGAGGCGGTCCTCGCGGCGCTGAGCGCCGCGGTGCGGACCGTCGCCACCGAGGCGTCGCTCGACCGTGTCCTCCACCAGCTGGCCACGAGCGCCCGCGACCTGGTCGACGCCCGGTACGCGGCGATCGGGGTGCCCGAGCCCGAGGGCGACCGGTTCGCCAAGTTCGTCACCGTGGGCATGAGCGACGAGCTGATCGAGCGGATCGGGCCGCTGCCCCGCACCCACGGCCTGCTGGCCGCCATGCTGAGCGACCCGGAGCCGTACCGCACCGACGACATCACCGCCGACCCGCGGTTCGGCTGGTGGCCCGCGGCCCACCCCCGCATGCTCTCGTTCCTGGGCGTGCCGATCGTGTCGAAGGGCGACGTGATCGGCGCCTTTTACCTCACCGACAAGGAGACCGCGCCCGCGTTCACCGACGCCGACGAGGCCAACGTCGTGCTCCTGGCCTCCCACGCGGCGATCGTCATCGACCACGCCCGCCTGTTCGAGGACAGCCGCGAGCTGGCGCTCGTCGGCGAGCGGGCCCGGCTCGCCCGCGAGCTGCACGACGCCATGAGCCAGTCTCTCTTCAGCCTGCAGCTGTCGGCCGAGACCGCCTGCGGCCTGCTGCGGACCGACGTGGCGCGGGCCGAGGCCGAGCTCGCGACGGTCCAGCAGCTGGCCCGCCAGATCGTGACCGAGCTGCGGTCGGTGGTCGAGGGCCTGCGGCCGGCGGACCTCGAGCGCGACGGCCTCGTCGCCGTGCTGCGCAGCCAGTTCGCGGTCGCCGGCCGGGCGCACGGCGTGCCGGTCGAGGTGGACGTGGGGGCCGGGGACGGCGAGGTCGGCGCCGACGGCGGCCTGCCCGAGCTCGACCCCGACGAGGAGCACCAGGTGCTGCGCATCATGCAGGAGGCCGTCACCAACGCGCTGCGCCACGCCAAGCCGTCGCGGGTCGTCGTGACGCTGGCCGGGGCGGACGAGGGCTCGACGCTGGTCGCCCGCGTCGCCGACGACGGGGTGGGCTTCGACCCGTCGGCCCGGGTCCTGCGGGCCCGGCGGCTGGGGCTGACCTCGATGCAGGACCGGGCCGAGGCCCTCGGCGGCACGCTCGCGATCGACTCCGAGGCGGGTCGCGGCACCACGGTCGAGCTCCGCGTCCCGACATGACCCCGCCGCCACCGGCCGAGGGCGAGGGCGACGCCGGCGACGAGAGCGGCCACGAGCCGGCGATCCGGGTCGCGATCGCGGACGACCATCCCGTGGTCCGCCAGGGGCTGCGGTCGTTCCTCGAGGCCCGGGGCTTCGAGGTCGTCGGCGAGGCGGCGTCGGGCGACGAGGCCGAGCGCCTGGTGGCGGAGCAGCGGCCCGACGTCCTGCTCACCGACCTGGTGATGCCGGGCGTGGACGGCGTCGAGGCCATCCGCCGCATCCGCGCCGCCGGCGAGGACGTCGGCATCATCGTGCTCACCAGCTTCAGCGGGGCCGACCAGGTGATCCCGGCCATCCGGGCAGGCGCCGACGGCTACCTGCTGAAGGACGCAGGCCCGGCGACGCTCGGCGACGCCATCCGGGCCGTCCACCGGGGGGAGCCGATGCTGGCGCCCGAGGCGGCGGCCGCGGTGATGGCCAAGG
>JBKPAS010000114.1:0-4761 GCA_046744265.1 Actinomycetota bacterium | reverse complement strand
GTGCCGGCTCGACGGGGCGCCGCCGCTGCGGGCCCGGCCGATGGCGGACGGCATCGAGGCCGTCCGCTCGCTGGGCGCCGGTGTCGTCGAGGAGGGCGAGCCGGGGCATTTCCCGGTCGTCGTCCACGGCGTGGGCGGTCGCCCCGGGCCCGTCGAGGTCGTCGTCGGCGGGGGAGCGTCGAGCCAGTTCCTGTCCGGGCTGCTGCTGACCGGACCGGCCTGGCCCGGCGGGATGCGTGTGACTGCGCCCGGGCCGCTGGTGTCCCGTCCGTACGTGGACATGACGGCCGCCGTGATGCGGGCGTTCGGCGCCCGAGTCGGGGCGGTCGGCGACCGCGGGTCGCGCGGGTCCGCCGCCGGCTGGGTCGTCGAGCCGGGCGGCTACCGCCCCACCGAGTACCGGGTCGAGCCCGACGCCAGCGCCGCCTCGTACTTCTTCGCCGCCGCGGCGATCTGCGGCGGGCGGGTGACGGTCGAGGGGTTGGGGCGGGAGGTCCAGGGGGACGTCGGGTTCGTGGACGTCCTGGAGCGCATGGGCTGCCGGGTGGTGCGGGGCGACGACGCCACGACCGTCGAGGCGACCGGCCCGCTCACGGGCGTGGACGTCGACATGGGCGACCTGTCCGACACCGCCCAGACACTCGCGGCGGTGGCCGTGTTCGCGACGACGCCAACCCGGGTGCGGGGCGTCGGGTTCATCCGGGCGAAGGAGACCGACCGGGTCGGCAACGTGGTGCGCGAGCTGCGGCGGTGCGGCATCGACGCCCGCGAGGAGCCCGACGGCTTCGTCGTCCACCCGGGCACCCCCCGGCCGGCCCGCATCGAGACCTACGACGACCACCGCATGGCCATGAGCTTCGCCCTGCTCGGCCTGCGGGCGCCCGGCATCGAGATCGCCGAGCCCGACTGCGTCGCCAAGACGTTCCCCGGGTTCTGGGACGCGCTCGACGGCTTGCGCCCCCGCTCGGGGCACGGCGTCGGCCGGCCGAGCCAGTAGGGTCATTCCCCCGTGAAGGTCATCGCGATCGACGGGCCTGCGGGCTCGGGCAAGTCGACCGTCGCCCGTGGTCTCGCCCGCCGGCTCGGCCTCGACTACCTCGACACCGGCGCCATGTACCGGGCGGTCACGTTCGCCGCGCTGCGCCGGGGGGTCGACCCGGCCGACCCCGAGCCGACGGCCGAGCTCGCCCGCACCATCGACCTCGACGTGTCGACCGACGGCGTGTGGGTGGACGGGGTCGACGCCACCATCGAGATCCGGGGCCCGGAGGTGTCGCGGGCCGTCTCGCTGGTCGCCGCCAACCCGGACGTGCGGGCCGAGCTGGTCCGCCGCCAGCGGCTGTGGGCCACCGAACGGGGCGGCGGCGTGCTCGAGGGGCGCGACATCGGCACGGTCGTGTTCCCCGACGCCGACCTCAAGGTGTACCTGACCGCCCGGCCCGACGTGCGGGCCGAGCGGCGGGCGGCCGAGGTCACGCAGCTCGACTACGAGACCGTCGCCGCCGACCTGGCCCGGCGCGACGCCCTCGACCAGGGGCGGACCGACTCGCCGCTGCGCCGGGCCGACGACGCCGTCGAGATCGACACCAGCGAGCTCACGGTCGACGAGATCATCCACGAGCTGGCCGGGATGGTGAGCGGTGGCTGAGCCGGTGCCCGACGACCCCGCCGCGCCCGCCGTTGACAGCGTCGGGTCGGCGAGCCCGGTTGCCGGGCCTGCCGGGCCCCGGGTCGAGCCGGTCGACATCCACCCGGCGACCACGCTCGAGCGGGGCACCTACGGCACCCTGCGGCTGCTCGGGCTCGGCCTCGCCAAGGCGTGGTTCCGGGTCGAGATCGTCGGGCGCGAGCGGGTGCCCACCCACGGGCCGTTCGTGCTGGCCCCGGTCCACCGGTCAAACATCGACTTCCTGCTCGCCTCGTTCGTCGTCCCGCGGCGCATGCGGTACATGGGCAAGGCGTCGATCTGGAAGTGGAAGGCGCCGGGCCGCTTCTTCTCGATGCTCGGCGCGTTCCCCGTGCGCCGGGGGTCTGCCGACCGCGAGTCGCTGCGGACCTGCATCCGGGTCATCGAGAACGGCGAGCCGCTGGTGATGTTCCCGGAGGGCACCCGGCAGGCCGGGCCCCAGGTCCAGGAGCTGTACGACGGCGCCGCCTATGTCGCCGCTCGCACCGGGGTGCCGCTGGTGCCGGTAGGCATCGGCGGCTCGGAGGCCGCCATGCCCCACGGGGCGAAGTTCATCAAGCCCCACAAGGTCGCGATCGTGGTGGGTGACCCGATCGTGGTGCCCCGGGGCGACGGCAGCGGCCGGGTGCCACGCCGGGTCGTGCGCGAGCTGACCGAGCAGCTCCACGCGGCGATCCAGGCCTGCTTCGACGAGGCCCGCCGCCGCTCGGGATCCTGACCACTTCCGCGGTGGCTAGTGGGGTGTCGCTGAGGTAGGCGCTGGTTAGGAGGCGTCGCTGGCAAGGTGGAGCATGGCTCGGCTCAAGCAGATTGTCATCGACTGCCACCACCCGGCTGAATTGGCGAGGTTCTGGGCCGCAGCGCCGGTGAGGGTCAGCGGCAGCAGCGCCCGTGGGGCCGAGGGCGCGGCCGGGGGGTTAGGCGAGCATGGCGAGCACGTCGCTCGCTGCGAGCTGGCGGTCGTTGACGGTCGGCCGGTCGGGCACCGACCCCCCGAAGGCGAAGGTGGCCAGCACGTCGACGCCGGCGAGCATGTCCCGCAGCTCGCGGGGCGGGGGGAAGTACTCGTCCTCGTCGGTGATCCGCACCTCCTCGACACCGTGGACCGGCGAGAGGCGGGCGATCACGGCGTCGACCAGCTGCTCGGGCGCCGACGCGCCGGCGGTCACGCCGACCACGCCCGACAGGTCCGACGGCAGCTCCGAGGCTTCGTTGACCCGGTACACCCGCGAGCACCCCGACGAGCGGGCCAACTTCTCGAGCGCCCGGGTGTTCGACGAGTTGGCCGAACCGATCACCACCACGGCGTCGCACCGGGGGGCGATCTCGGCCAGGGCCGCCTGCCGGTTCGTCGTGGCGAAGCACAGGTCGCTGCGCCCGGGCCGCCACAGGCCCGGGAAGCGCGCCGCGGCCCGCTCGGCGATCGCCGACCAGTCGCGGTGCGACAGCGTCGTCTGCGCCAGCAGGGCGACGGGCTGCGACCCGCCCGCCGAGGGCAGCGCATCGACCTCCTCGACCGACTCGACCAGGTCGATCGCATCGGGTGCGACGGCCATCGTGCCGACGGCCTCCTCGTGGCCCTCGTGCCCGACGTAGACGATGCGGTACCCCTTGCCGGCCCGCACCTTGACCTCGTGGTGCACCTTCGTGACCAGCGGGCACACGGCGTTGACCACGTAGCTGCCCTTGGCCTTGGCCGCCTCGACAACGGTCGGCGCCGAGCCGTGCGCCGAGAGCATGATCGGTCGCCCGGCGGGAACCGACGCGATGTCGTCGACGAACACGACCCCGAGGTCACGGAACCGGTCGACGACCAGCTGGTTGTGGACGATCTCGTGGTAGCAGTACACGGGGGGCTCGAACGCCCGGACCATCCAGGCCAGCGCCTTGATCGCCATCTCGACCCCCGCGCAGAACCCACGGGGTGCAGCCAGCAGGACCTTCTCGACGGGCATCGGAACCAGGCTACTGGCCGGTCACCCAGCCCCAAGCCCCTGGGCCACAGCGGCCCGGCGCCGAAGGCGCCAAGAGCGGAGAGACCGCGTCGTTCGAGCTCTCGGCGGCGTAGCCGCCGAGAAGGCAACCGTGAGTGGCCGCGCGCCCCCTCTAGACTGGTCGATCGTGTCCGTTCCCCGAGTCGTCGCCGTCGCGCCCGCGTCCCCGGCCGCGCGCGCCGGCATCGCCGAGGGCGACGAGGTCCTGGCGATCAACGGCACCGCGCCCCGTGACCTGATCGAGTGGCGTGTCCTCACCGACGAGCCGTCCCTCACCCTCGAGCTCGGCCGGGGCGGCCTCCAGAGGACGCTCGACATCGACAAGCGGGTGGGCGAGCCGCTGGGCGTCGAGGTCCACTCGGCGCTCTTCGACCGGGTGCGGACCTGTGACAACCACTGCGAGTTCTGCTTCATCTACCAGCTGCCTCCCGGCCTGCGCCGCAGCCTCTACCTCAAGGACGACGACTACCGGCTGTCGTTCCTGTACGGGAACTTCACGACCCTCACCCGCTTCACCGAGGCCGACCTCGAGCGGGTGGTCACCGAGGGGCTGGGGCCGCTGTACGTGAGCATCCACGCCACCGATCCCGAGGTGCGAACACAGATGCTCCGCAACCGCCGGGGAGCGACCAGCCTCCGCTGGCTGCGGGCGCTGCTCGACCACGGCATCGAGGTCCACGGCCAGGTGGTCGTGTGCCCGGGCGTCAACGACGGCGCCGTGCTCGACGACACGCTGGCCGGCGTGCTCGACCGCTACCCCGAGCTGGCGAGCCTGTGCCTCGTGCCGCTCGGCGTGTCGCGGTTCAACACCGAGTCGCGGATGCGGCCCCACACCCGGTCCCAGGCCGAGGCCGTGGTCGACGCCGTGGCGGACTGGCAGGACGTCTTCCGGGCCGCCCTCGGCCGCCGCCTCGTGTTCGCCGCCGACGAGTACTACCTGCTGGCCGACCGGCCGTTCCCGCCCGCCGACCACTACGGTGACTACCCCATGCACGAGGACGGCATCGGCATGGCCCGGGCCTTCGAGCGGGAGTTGTTCGGCGCTGCGCTGGCAAAGACTGGCGGTGCCAGCCCGATGGG
>JBKPAS010000044.1:0-9677 GCA_046744265.1 Actinomycetota bacterium | reverse complement strand
GCCAGCCGGCTGATCGTGGTCGGCCCGGTGTACGACCAGATCGTGTCCCGGCTCGTGGCGGCGACCCGCGAGCTGGTCGTCGGCCACCCCCGCCACCCCGACACGCAGGTCGGTCCGGTCATCGACGAGGACGCCCACAAGCGGGTCCACCGCTACGTCGAGGACGCGCCGCACCAGGGCCGGGTGCGGGTCCACCTCGACCACGGCGACGGCGTGCCCGGCGACGGCTACTTCGTGGGCCCGACCGTCGTGGAGGTCGACGACCCGCAGGTCCCGCTCGCCCGGGACGAGATCTTCGGGCCGGTGCTGACCGTGATGCGGGCCGGCGACCTCGACGAGGCGATCGTCCTGGCGAACGACTCCGACTATGCGCTGACCGCCGGCATCTACTCACGGTCGCCGGCGACCATCAGGCGGGCGTCCGCCGAGCTGCGGGCCGGCAACGTCTACGTCAACCGGCACATCACCGGGGCCGTGGTCGGCCGCCAGCCGTTCGGCGGCTACGGGCTGTCGGGCGTCGGGTCGAAGGCCGGCGGGCCCGATTACCTGCTGCAGTTCCTCGACCCCCGGGTCGTCACCGAGAACACGCTGCGCCAGGGCTTCGCCCCCGACTGACCGGTCGGGGCCCCGACGCCGTCAGCTGGCGGCGTCTTCGAGGTCGCCGGTGTCGGGCTCTTCGGCCTCTTCGGCGACCGCCAGCTCGCCCTCGCGCTCGGGGTGGTCGATCACCAGCTCGACCAGGGGCAGTACCCGGTGGCGGAGCTGCTCGGTGAGGGCGATCTGCGTCGTCGTGCGGTCGATGCCCTGGACCTCGAGGATGCGCCCGATGACGTGCTGCAGGTGGTGGTTCGTGCGGGCCACCACCCGGCAGAGCAGGTCGCCCGCGCCGGTCACCGAGTGGATCTCGAGCACTTCGGGGATCTCGCGCAGGTGGGCCGCGACGTCGCCGAGCCGCCCCTGGGCGATCTCGAGGCTCACGAACGCCAGCACCTCGTAGCCCATGGCCCGCAGGTCGAGGTCGGGGTCGAAGCCGCTGATGATGCCCCGCTGTTGCAGCTTGTCGAGCCGGGCCTGGACGGTGCCGCGGGCCACGCCCAGCTGGCGGGCCAACTCCATCACGCCGGCCCTGGGGATCTCGCAGAGCGCCCGGATCAGCCGGGCATCCAGCGGATCGATCCCCGTGGGCAACATGAGCAGGGTGTCTACCACAAGTTGATCCACGCTGACCACATTGTTCAGTGACTTACAGATCTGTTGACGCGATGGTGACCGAGTCGTTTCCTGGGGTGGACAGTCACCAACATTGGACGGAGGGGCCCCGATGACGGCGACGCATCATCATCTCGACCGGGCCGACATGGTCCCCCCGCCGCCCCTGCGCGGCATCGACCACGTCGAATGGTGGGTGGGGAACGCCCGAGCTTTCACTGCATTCCTGGCCTCGGCCTATGGCTTCGACATCGTGGGCTACGCGGGGCCCGAGACCGGCCGCCGCGACCGAGTGTCGCACGTCGTGCAACAGGGCAGAATCAGATTTCTGGTCACCGGCGCGCTGTCGCCCGACTCGCCCATCGCGGAGCACGTCCGGCTGCACGGCGACGGCGTGCGCGACATCTGCTTCCTGGTCGACGACGCCGAGGCGGCGTATGACGCGGCACTGCGGCGGGGCGCGCTGCCCGAGCGTCCGCCGTCCGACGACGCCGACGAGCACGGCGTGATCCGGCACGCGGCCATCAAGACGTACGGCGAGACGGTCCACACGTTCCTCGACCGGTCGAACTACCGGGACCACGGCTTCGCACCGGGCTACGTGGCCGTGGCGTCGCCCCCGCCGCGCGGCGGGCCGGTCGGGCTCGACCGGTTCGACCACATCGTGGGCAACGTCGAGCGGGGCCGGCTCGAGACGTGGGTCGACTACTACGAGGACGTGCTCGGGTTCGACAAGCTCGTCCACTTCAGCGACGACGACATCTCGACCGAGTACTCGGCGCTCATGTCGACCGTGGTGTGGAACGGCGACAAGGTCGTGCTGCCGATCAACGAGCCCGCCGACGGGCGCCGCAAGAGCCAGATCGAGGAGTACCTCGACTACTACCACTCGCCCGGCGTGCAGCACATCGCGCTACACACGCCCGACATCGTGGTCACGGTGCGCGAACTACGGGCGCGGGGCGTGCGGTTCATGACCGTGCCGCCCGAGTACTACGACGACGCGCGGGAGCGGATGGCCGGCGTCGACCTGCCGTGGCCGGCGCTGGCCGAGCTCGGGATCCTGGTCGACCGCGACGCCGAGGGGCACCTGCTGCAGATCTTCACCGAGAACGTCGGTGACCGGCCGACCGTGTTCTTCGAGATCATCGAGCGCGAAGGGGCACGCGGGTTCGGCGAGGGCAACTTCAAGGCCCTGTTCGAGTCGATCGAGCGGGCGCAGGAGGCGCGGGGGAACCTCTGAGCGTGCGGCTGGCCGGCCGCAGGCCGCCTGGCTCAGTCGGCGTCGGTGAACCGCTGGATGACGACGACCGGGTTCCCGCCCTCGGTCAGGCTCGCCTGGTCGAGCTCGAGCTCGGGCGGCGGGAACCGGAAGCCGAGGCGCGACGCCTCGACCTCGGCACGAACCATCGTGGCCTCGAGGTGAGCGATCGCTTCGTCGGCCTCGAGGCCCTCGGTTGCCTGCTCGAGACCGGCTCGGGCGTGGGCGACGAAGGGTGCGAGCTCGGGAGTGATCGGATCGGGGGTGTTCTCGGCCAGCAGAGGTTCCTCCGGGGCGGAAGGTGGCCGGGACAGGGTACCGGTTCGGGCACCCCGTCGGCACCCACGGGCGCTCGGGATCGGGGCCGCGTTGTGGTAGGTTGCTCCCTCCGCACCGGGCCGTTAGCTCAGTTGGCTAGAGCACCTGCATGACGCGCAGGGGGTCGGGGGTTCGAGTCCCTCACGGCCCACCCGGTCGGCCAGGGCATCAGCCCTGGCCCGTCTCGTCTCCGGCCCGTCGCTCCCGAGCGGGGTCCGACCGCCGTCAGCCTTCGGGCTCGTCGCCGTAGGGCTGAGTGATGACCTCCATCAGGTGGCGGTCGGGGTCGTCGAAGTAGACGCCGCGGCCGCCGTAGTGGTGGTTGATCTCGCCGGGTTGGCTCCGGAACGGGTCGGCGTAGAACGTGGTGCCGCTCGCCCGGATGCGCTCGAAGATCGGGTCGAAGTCGGCCTCGTCGACGAGGAACGCGTAATGGTGCTCGTCGAAATGGTCGCCGGCGTCGACGAAGTCGAGGCTGGCGCCGTTGCCGACGCGCAGCACCAGGAACGGTCCCCACCGCTTCGGCTCGACGCCGAGGATGCGGGCGAGGAACTCGGCCGACACAAGCTTGTCGCGTGCCGGGACGATGGTGTGGTCGAGGGCGACGGTCACTGGTCGTCCTCCGTGGCCCGTGCGCCCGGGGGCAGCGGCGGGGCGCCCGGGGTCCCGGCGATGAAGGCGTAATGGAGGCCCGCGAGCTGCCACCCGCCGCCCCCGTTCACCACGACGAGCGTGACCCGCAGCGACGGGGGAGTCGCCTGGCCCATGAAGGCGCCCTGGGCCTCGTTGCGGGCGGTGATCACGGCGGTGTCGCCGTGGACCCGGGTCTGCAGCTCGTCGAGCTCGAACGTCTCGTAGGTCAGGTCGCCGCTCGCGTGGCGGCCGAGCCAGGCGGGCTTGGGCAGCGTGAACCCGAGCGGCCCGACGCCGACGAAGTCGTCGGTGAGCAGCGTGTCGAGGGTGGCGGCGTCGCCCTCGCGCTCGCCGGTCGTCCACCGGTCGAGGAACTGGTCGATCTCTGTCATGGGGGTCTCCTCTCGCTGATGGGTCTCGTCGGTCGGTCCGATCCGGTCGCATCGTTCGATTAGGTCGCCTCGGTCTGTCACGCGGCCGCGGCCTCGAGCTCGGCCGCGGCCGGCACGACGTGGCGGCCCAGCTGCTCGATCGCGGCGCGGGGGTCGTCGCCCTCGACCCGGCCGATCACGGTCTCGATGCCCATGCCGGCCAGCCAGCGCAGCTGGTCGAGCAGCTCGTGGGTCACCGGCCCGCCGTCGTCGGCCTTGAACGCGAACGCGGCGGTCCGCTCGATGCGCCCGGCGTCGGTGCCCGCCTCGTCGCACAGCCGGCGCAGGACGTCGAGCTTGCGCGGGATCTCGGGTGTCGGCCGCAGGTTGCACGCATCCGCGTACCGGGCGACGAGCGGCAGCGTGCGGCGCTCGCCCTCGCCGGCGATCAACACCGGTGGGTGCGGCCGCTGCGGGGACTGGGGCACGTTGAGCAGCCGCTCGGCGTGGACGTGGTGCCCGTCGTAGGGACCGTCGGCGCCGTGCTCGCCCTGCCACATGCGCAGGCAAACCTCGAGCGCGTCCTCGAGCCGCTGGTAGCGCTCGCGGGTCGGGGGGAACGGCACGCCGAGGCCGCGGCATTCCTCCTCGTAGTGGCCGGTGCCGATGCCGAGCCAGGCCCGCCCGCCCGACAGCACGTCGAGCGTCGTCACGGTCTTGGCCAGCAGGCCCGGGTCCCGGAAGTGCGCGCCGGTGACCACGGTCATCAGCCGGGCCGAACGTGTGTGCGCGGCCAGGAACGCCAGCGTCGAGTAGGCCTCGAGCTGGGGCCGCACGGGCCCGCCCATGATCGGGTGCTGCCAGAGGTGGTCGGCCACGCCGATGCCGTCGAAGCCGCCCGCCTCGGCCAGCGCCGCCGTGTCCGCGAGCAGCCCGGGCAGGCGCTCGGTCGGCACCGGCCAGCCGAAGTCGGAGATGTGCAGGACGAGCTTCACGGCGTCTCCTCCGGGGGGTCGGTGGGGTGCGAGGGTTCGTCGGCCGTATTGACGACGAGCCGGTCCAGGAAGTCGCGGAGCGTGCCGAGCTCGTCGTCGGTGAAACCAGCACGCAGCCGCTGGTCGAACGCGACGACCCGGTCGAGCAGGCGGAGGAAGGTCGCCTCGCCCTCGCCGGTCAGCGCGACCCGGTGCACCCGGCGGTTCGCGGGGTCGCGGCGCCGCGTGACGAGCCCGGCCTCTTCCATGCGGTTGAGGTGGTGGGTGAGGGTTGGCCCCTCGATGCCGACGGCCTCGGCCAGCTGGCGCTGCGCCCCGTGCGCCTCACCCTTCAGCTCCAGGAGCACGACCCACATCGTGTGCGACCCGCCGGCCTCGGCCAGCGCCTTGTCGAAGGCGCGGCTGACCACCTTGGCCGTCCTTGTCAGTTGCAGCCCGATCGGCTGCGTCGTCGGTGGACCCATGCGGACAATGATAGATATCTAACCGTTCGATGTCTACTGATTTCCTAATCCGCCGTCGAGACGAAAGGATGTGTGCCCGATGGAGGACGTCGACTTGCTGGTGCGCCGGTTCGAGGAGCACCGCAGCCACCTGCGGGCAGTGGCCTACCGAATGCTCGGCTCGCTGAGCGAGGCCGACGACGCCGTGCAGGAGGCCTGGCTGCGGCTGAGCCGGTCCGACGCCGACAGCATCGAGAACCTGGGCGGATGGCTCACGACGGTGGTCGGGCGGCTGTGCCTCACCCGGCTCCGGTCCCGGAAGACCCGGCGTGAGGAGCTGTGGGACATCCACTTCCCCGAGCCGGTCGTGAGCCGCGAGGACGGCGTCGATCCCGAGCAGCAGGCCCTCCTGGCCGACTCGGTCGGCGTCGCCATGCTCGTCGTGCTCGACACGCTGGCGCCGGCGGAGCGGCTGGCGTTCGTGCTCCACGACATGTTCGCCGTGCCGTTCGACGACATCGCCTCTTTGGTCGAGCGCTCGCCGGCGGCCACCCGGCAGCTCGCGAGCCGCGCCCGGCGCCGGGTCGAGGGCGTGGCGACGACGCCGGACGCCGACCTGAGCGAGCAGCGCGAGGTCGTCGATGCGTTCTTCGCCGCCGCCCGCCACGGCGACTTCGAAGCCCTCGTGGCCGTGCTCGACCCCGACGTCGTGGCCCGCGCCGACGGTGGCCCCGGTGTGTCGGTGATCACCCGGGGCGCGGCCGCCGTGGCCGGCAACGCGATGGCCTACGCCCAGCCGCCCGAGGTGTCCCGGCCGGTGCTGGTCAACGGCGTACCGGGGGTGGTCGTGGCCCCGGCGGGGCGGGTGGTGTCGGTGCTCGCCTTCACGATCCGGGCCGGCAAGGTCGTCGCCCTCGACGCCCTCACCGACCCCGACCGCCTCAGCCGGCTCGACCTGACCGCCCTCGACGCCTGACGGCCGACGGGGCCGACGGCGTCGGGCCCGTCGCCCGGGGGCTCATCGGGCCTCCGGGATCTCGACGTCGAGGACGTGCGCGATGTCGGCCGAGCTGCGGCCGATGTGCAGGCGGTAGAGACCCGGGTCGACCTGCCAGCCCGGGTCGCGGCGGGGTCCGCCCGACGAGACGGGCAGGTCCGCCGTGCGGGCCGCGATCTCGGCCCGGTCGGGCTGGCCCGGGTCCCAGTAAGCGAAGGCCCGGTCGTTGAGCTCGAGGCGAACGACCGTCGACTCGCCGGGGTCGAGCCACACCTTGGCGAACGCCCGCAGCTCCTTGGGCGGGCGCACGAGCCGCGGCTCGGTCGGCGCCACGTAGCACTGCACGACGTCGGCACCCCGGCGCTCGCCGGTGTTGGTCACCGGCACGCCGACGCTCAGCCGCCCGCCGGGGACGAAGGTCGCCGACGACAGCGTTGGCGGTCCCAGCGAGAACGTCGTGTACGAGTGGCCGTGCCCGAACGGGAAGCGGGTCGGCATCCCTCGGGACTCGTACCAGCGGTACCCGACCAGCACGCCCTCGCCGTAGCGCACCTCGCCGTTCTCCCCCGGGAAGTTGCCGTGCGACGGGTTGTGCACGACCCGCAACGGCAGGGTCGTGGCCAGCCGGCCGGCCGGCTCCGCCTCGCCGAGCAGCACGTCGGCCAGGGCGCCGGCCATCTCCTGCCCGCCGAACCAGCTGAGCAGCACGGCCCGCGCGTCGGGTGCCCAGTCCATGGTCACGGGCGCCCCGGCGTTCACGACGACGGCCGTGTTCGGGTTGGCCGCCAGCACGCGGCGGACCAGCTCGTCCTGCTCGCCGGGCAGGTCCATCGACTCGCGGTCATGGCCCTCGGTCTCCCAGTCGCCGTTGGTGCCGACCACGACGACGGCGGCGTCCGCGGTGCGGGCGGCGTTCACCGCCCGGTCCATGAGGTCCGGCGGCGTCGGCCGGCGGCAGCCGACCTTGGCGGCGGCGATGCCCGGCCGGGAGCCGGCCGAGTGCTCGACGACCACCTCGACGGTCGTGCCGCCGACCATGTCCACCGGGACCTCGACCTCGACGCTGCCGAAGCCGTAGAACGCGTCGCCCCGCGGCGGCCGGTCGGCGAAGCCGTCGATCACGGTCGCGCCGCCGACGATCAGCCGGGCGCGCCCGGCCTGGATCAGCGAGAATACGTACGTCCCGGTCTCGGCCGGCGTGAACCGGGTGCGGGCCCGGAACGACCACCCCGCCCGGGGCAGCAGCGGCGACGGCGGCGTCATGAACAGCAGCTCGCCGGTCGGCAGGCTCGTCTGGTGGACGACCTCGCCCGCCCGCTCGCCGTCGGCGAAGAAGTCGAGGTCGAAGCCCGGCTCGCCGTCGCTCGGCCGGGCCGTCTGCGAGCCCCCGAGCGCCGGGGTCGTCTTGCGGTTCTCGCAGCCCCGCTCGTGGACGATCTTGACGTCGTCGCCCAGCAACTCGGTCAGCGCCTGCAGCGGCGTGACCCGGTAGTGGGGGCGCAGCGCCGCCGAGCCGCCGCCCATGATCTGGGCCCGGTCCGCGTTCGGGCCGATCACCGCCAGCGTGTCGATCGCCGCGCGGTCGAACGGGAGCAGGCCGTCGTTGGCCAGCAGCACGATCGACTCGGTGGCGGCGCGGCGGGCGAGCGCCCGGTCCTCGGGGCGGTCCTCGGCCTGCTCGTCGGGCTCCGTCCGGTCGACCGGGTCAGCGAGGGCGCCGATGCGGTCGAACACGGTGAGCAGGCGGGTGACCTGGTCGTCGAGCAGGGCCTCGTCCACCTTGCCGGTCCGCACCGCCTCGGCCAGAGCGGGGCCGTACGCCCGGGCCGGGCCGGGCATCTCGAGGTCGAGCCCGGCCACCGGCGAGACCCGCGTGTCGAGCAGGGCGTACCAGTCGCTGACGACCAGGCCGTCGAAGCCCCACTCGCCCCGCACCACGCCGTCGAGCAGCCCCGGCTGCTCGGTGAGCCACCGGCCGTTGAGCCGGTTGTACGAGGTCATCAGGCCGAGCGTGCCGCCCTCGCGGACGGCCATCTCGAACGGCAACAGGTACAGCTCGCGCAGTGCCCGCTCGTCGACGACCGAGTTGGACGTGTGGCGCTCGAACTCGGCCTCGTTGGCGACGAAGTGCTTGACGGTGGTGGCCACGCCCTGCGACTGGGCGCCTCGCACGAAGGAGGCTGCCAGCTCGCCCGACACGAGCGGGTCCTCGGAGTAGCACTCGAAGTTGCGCCCGGCCAGCGGCGACCGGTGGAGGTTGACGGTGGGGGCGAGCAGGACGCGCGCCGACTTCGTCCGGACCTGGCGGCCGAGCAGCGCGCCCAGCTCCTCGACCAGGTCGGGGTTCCAGGTGGCACCGAGGGCCGACCCGCAGGGGATGCAGACCGACGTGGATCCGGCCGAGCCCATGATCGAGCCCCGCGCCCCGCTGGGACCGTCGCTCAGCCACACCTTGGGGATGCCGAGCCGGGGGATCGCGGGGGTCGACCACAGGTCCTCACCCGCCGTGAGGGACGCCTTCTCGTCGAGGGTGAGCTGGTCGACGAGGCGGGCGATGTCGGTCACGGCCGGCATCGAAGCCGGGAGCGGGACCTCCGTCAACCCGGCGGCCGGCGTAATCTGCGTGGGACAAGGGGGTTCGTCGATGGCCAACGACGAGGCGACCGCCGGGACATCGTTCCCGTTCGCCGGCATCAACCACTTGGCGCTCGTGTGCCGGGACATGGCCCGGACCGTGGACTTCTACCAGGGCGTGCTCGGCATGCCGCTGGTGAAGACCATCGACCTGCCCGAGGGCATGGGCCAGCACTTCTTCTTCGACTGTGGCGGCGGCAACCTGCTGGCGTTCTTCTGGTTCCCCGACGCGCCGACGTCGCCGCCCGGCCTGGCCGCCCCCGCCGCCCGGCCCGACACCGGCGACATCACCAGCGCCGTGGCGTCGATGAACCACGTGGCCCTGGCGGTGCCCGAGGACGCGCTGGAGACCTGCCGCCGGCGGCTGCTCGACGCCGGCGTGCCATGCAGCGTGGTGGTCAACCACGACGACAGCGAGTACGGCGTGTCGGAGCAGAACCACCCCGGGGTGTTCGTGCGGTCGGTCTACTTCACCGACCCCGACGGGATCCTGCTCGAGCTGGCGGCGACGACCCGGCCCTTCGGGCCCGGCGACGTGCGGCACGAGCCGGCGACGGCGCGAGCGGTGTGATCGGCGGTGTGACGAGAGTCACCGCCTGGTTCGAGACCATCCACCACCTGCGGCGGGCGGTTCTCTAGGGTGCTTGCCTAGCCGGAGGAGTGCGTTTCCAGTGCGACTCGGGCACCGGGGGCGCCGCGACACGACTAGGGTTGGCCGCACCGGCGCGGCAGGGGGTCTTGGCCAAACCCCTCGACCAAGTTCATCGTCCGTCGTCGGCATCGGGTCTCTGGCATCGGAGGGTGACTACCGATGGC
>JBKPAS010000115.1:0-5996 GCA_046744265.1 Actinomycetota bacterium | reverse complement strand
GTACGCGCTCACGAATCCGGGCGCGTTCTTCCGCACCAACGTGCTGGGGACGCAGACGTTGTGCGAAGCCGCGCGACGGGTGGGCGTGGCACGGTTCCACCACATCTCGACGTGCGAGGTGTACGGCGATCTCGGGGTCGTCCCACGCCACGCCCAGCTCGTCGGCGGGGTTGTAGTAGCCGTCGACCAGGTACGTGATGGTCATGTCGGTCAGCGCCGCGAACCCGTGCGCCACCCCGGGCGGGATGTACACCCCCCGGTGGTCGTGGTCGACACCCGGCGTGCCGGGCTCGCTGCCCAGGTCGAGCGTCATCGTCGTACCGTCGGTGGGCGACCCGACCCGCAGGTCGTGCAGCACCACCCGGGCCCGCCCGAACGGCACGTACCAGTAGTCGGCCTGGTGCAGGTGGTAGTGCAGCCCGACCACGGCGCCGGCGCGCCGGTCGCCCCGGTTGCCCTGGATCATCTCGCGCCCCGACGGGAACCACTGGCGGCGGTAGGTCTCGATGAAGATCCCCCGCTCGTCGCCGTGGATGGCGGGCTCGACGACGACGACGCCGTCGATCTCGTCGGACGGGACGATGGTTGCCAACTGCTGCTCCTTCTCGTTAGTGGAGTTCGACGACCGAGTCGTCGCCCAGCATCAGCCGCAGGGCCCGGGGCCGGCGCTCGGACCGGGTCACCTCGACGTCGCGCCCGATCAGGCTGTCGGTGAGCCGGGGGACGTCGACGATGCGGCTGCGGGCAAGCACCACCGAGTGCTCGAGCTCGGAGTCGACGATCTCGCAGTCGGCCGCGATCGAGCTGAACGGGCCCACGTAGCTGTTCTCGACCCGGGCGCCGGTGCCGATGACCGCCGGCCCCAGGATGCGGCTGTTCACGATCTCGGCCCCGGCCTCGACGACGACCCGGCCCTCGATCGACGACGCGGCGTCGACGGTGCCCTCGACGTGCGCCTCGATCGTCTCGAGCACCAGCCGGTTGCACTGGAGCAGCGGGTCCTTCTTGCCGGTGTCGATCCACCAGCCGTCGAGGACGTCGTGGTCGACGCGGTGGCCGTTGTCGATCAGCCACTGGATGGCGTCGGTGATCTCCAGCTCGTCGCGCCACGAGGGCTCGATGGCCCGCACGGCCTCGTGCACGTGCCGGTCGAACAGGTAGACGCCGACAAGCGCCAGGTTGGACGGCGGGTCGGTCGGCTTCTCGACCAACCGGACCACCTCGCCGTCGGCCCCGATCTCGGCCACGCCGAACTGCCGGGGGTCGTCGACGGGCGTGAGCAGGATCTGGGCGGCGGGGACCGGCAGGGGGTCCTCGCCCAGGCGGGGCGCCGTGGCCCGGGCGCGGGCCGCCTCGAACCGCTCGGTGAACTCGCCCAGCCCCTGCTGGAGCATGTTGTCGCCCAGGTACATGACGAAGTCGTCGTCGCCGAGCATGTCACGCGCGATGAGCACGCAGTGGGCCAGGCCACGGGGCGCGTCCTGCGGGATGTAGGTGATGTCGATGCCCCAGCGGCTGCCGTCGCCCACGGCCTCGACGATCTCGTCGGCGCCGGCGCCGCCGATGACGATGCCGACCTCCTTGATGCCGGCATCGACCATGTCCTCGATGCCGTAGAAGAGGATCGGCTTGTTGGCGATCGGCACGAGCTGCTTGGCGCTCGTATGGGTGATGGGCCGAAGGCGCGTGCCCGTGCCGCCGGCGAGGATGAGACCTTTCACGGGTCAGTCATTCTTGCAGCTGCGGAGGGGGGAGGGAGACCCTCCCCCCTCCGACACCCCCCCGCCGACGTGGCCTAGCAGTCCCGGGCGGCGGGGCTCTGGGTGGTGGAGGTCGAGCTGGACGAGGTCGACTGGGAGGACGTCGAGCCGCCGGACGTGGTCGGCGCCAGGCCGCCCGGCAGGCCGCTCGACGGGGGGAGCGACGAGGTGGTGGGGGACATCGTCGTGGTCGGGGACTCGGTCGTCGGCGGGCGGGCGTCCGAGCGGAGGCCCTGCCAGTCGCGGCCCGTGACCAGCACGATTCCGTCGCTGCCGTCGGCGACCTGCTGCAACTCGGCGCCTGCGACCAGCCACCGGGAGACCAGGTCGGCGGCGTCCCGCTGGCCGGGCGGGTACTGCACGACGGTCTGGTCGTGGTCGAACGTCGGGGCCTCGCCTGTGCCCGACACGCTGAAGCCGGCTGCGGTCAGGTCGCCCGCGGCCTCCGACGCCTCGCCCGGCCGGCCCGAGCCGTTGAGCACCCGCAGGCGTACCGAGGCGGGGCTGGTCTTCTCGGCGCCGGACTCCGCCGAATCCGACGAACCGGAGCCCGAACCCGAACCCGACCCCGACCCGCCCCGGAAGATCGACAGCACCGGCTCGGCCTGGTCCTCGGCCAGGCGCAGGATGTCGGCCGCGCCGACCGTGCCCCGCACGACCGGCACCGAATAGGTGACCAGGTCCTCGGGGTCGAACGACCGGAACCGATTGCCCAGCCGGAAGATGTCGTTGGCCGTCAGCTCGTCGTCGACCGTGATGCCCTCGAGCCCGACGTCGATGAGCTGGTCGAGCTTCCGGGGGTTGCGGGCGCCCTTGTCGATGGCCCGGCGCAGCGCCCGGCGGATGAAGTCCTGCTGGCGCTCGATGCGGCCGAGGTCCGAGCGGGCGTCGGTGACCCACTCACCGTCGATGCGCTCCTCGTAGTGGCGCGACCGCACGTACGCGAGCGCCTGCTCGGGGTTCAGCGTCACGCACCCGGCGCGCAGGACGAGCCCGGTCTGGCGGTCGCGGGCCGGGCGGGGCACGTACACGGGCACCCCGTCGACGGCCTCGACCAGGCCCTGGAACGAGGCGAAGTCGACCTGCACGTAGTGGTTGATCGGGATGCCGAGGTAGTCGTTGACCGTGCGGATCAGCAGCCTCGGGCCGCCCCGGTCGATCAAGGTGTTGATGCGCTGGTGCGAGTCGCTGCCGGCGATCGGCACCCACAGGTCCCGGGGCAGCGACAGCAGCACCGCCTGGCGGGACGAGGGGTCGATGCGCAGGACCATGATCGTGTCCGACCGGCTCAGGTTGTCCCGCCCCCGGCGGACCGGGTCGTCCCGGGCCAAGCCGCTGGCGTTGTCGACGCCGACGATCAGGTAGTTCTGCGGCCCGCCCGTGCCCGGGCCCTCGTCGTCGGCCAGCACGCCGGTCAGCTCGACCCGGGGCAGGCGCTCGTACTTGCGGTAGATGTAGGCGAGGCCGGTGGCGCTGGCGGCCAAGGCGACGACCGACAGGCAGCCGGCGGCGAGCACCAGGCGCTGCGGCCAGGTGCGCCGGGCCCGGGCCCGGACCGGGTCCCGGGGCGTGGCCGGGGCCCGCGATACGTCGGTCATGCCGGCACACCTACCCGCAGCAACGCGTCAACCTACGGGAAGGCCGAGGTCACGGGCGATGATCAACCGCTGGATCTCGCTGGTCCCCTCGCCGATCTCCAGGATCTTGGCGTCGCGGTACTGCCTCGCCACGAGCGTCTCGTCGATGAAGCCGTAGCCGCCGAAGATCTGGGTCGCCATGCGGGTGGCGGTGACCGCCGACTCGGTGGCGTAGAGCTTGGCCATGGCCGCCTGGCGGGCGAACGGCTGGCCCGTGTCCCGCAGCCAGGCGGCCTGGTACGTGAGCAGGCTGGCGGTTTCGGCCATGACCGCCAGGTCCGAGCAGGCGAAAGCGACCGCCTGGTTGGCCCCGATGGGCCGGCCGAACGCCTGGCGGTCGCCGGCGTGGCGGACCGACTCGTCCAGGCAGCAGCGGATGACCCCGACCGCCAGGGCGGCGATCGCGATGCGCCCCTCGTCGAGGATCTGCAGGAACTGGGCGAAGCCCCGGCCCTCGGCGCCCAGCAGGTGGTCGGCCGGCACCCGGCAGTCGGCGAAGCTCAGCCCGTGGGTGTCGGACGCGTGCCAGCCCATCTTCCGGTAGGGCGGCTGCACGGTCAGTCCCGGCGTCCCGGCGGGCACGACGATCGTGGAGATCTCGGTGGACCCGGCGCCGACGTCGCCGCCCGTGCGGGCCGTGATCGTGACCAGGGACGTCATCTCGGTGCCCGAGTTGGTGATGAACGCCTTCTCGCCGTTGATCACCCACTCGCCCTCGGCCTCGTCGAGGAAGGCCGTCGTGCGCGTGCCGCCGGCGTCGCTGCCCGCGTCGGGCTCGGTCAGGCCGAAGCCGCCGAGTGCCCGGCCGGCGCACAGGTCGGGCAGCCAGCGCTGGCGCTGCTCCTCGGTGCCGAACCGGTAGATCGGGTTGGCGCCCAGGCCGACGCCCGCCTCGAGCGTGATGGCGACGGACTGGTCGACCCGCCCCAACTCCTCGATGGCGATGCACAGCGTGGTGAGGTCGGCGCCGCCGCCCCCGTACTCCTCGGGGAACGGGATGCCGAACAGGCCCAGCTCGCCCATCTGCCGGATCGTGTCGACCGGGAACGTGTGGCTGGCGTCCCACGCCTCGGCGTGCGGGGCGATCTCGCCCTCGGCGAAGTCGCGCACCACCTTCCGGAGCGCGTGGTGCTCCTCGGTGAACTCGACGTGCACGGGCGAGAGCGTACGGGCCGATCGCGGGTCTCACCCACGGGTCGACACATCCGTCGCGGTATCGACATCTTCGTCGCGAACGGTCGTGAGTACGCTGCGGCGGGTGTCCGACCCTGTGCCCCTCGCCGTGGTGGGCGGGCGGCTGCTCACCGGGCTGGTCGACGTCACGTCCGACCTGGCGGCGCTCGACGGCCGGGGGTTCTGGGCGATCGTGCTGCCGTTCGAGGGCGAGCCGGTGTGCGCCCGGTTCGCCGAGGTCCGCCCCGCCCGCCCGTGGCCAGGGCCGCCCTGGCGGGGACCGGCGCGCCGTGCCTGGACGTCGTCGCTCGACGGCGCCGGGTTCCGGGCCGGCGTCCGGGCGATCAGGGACGCCATCGCCGCCGGCGACGTCTACCAGGTCAACCTCACCCGGCGGCTGTCCGCCCCGGTGCCGGCCGGCGCCGACATCGCCGCGCTGGGCGCCGCGCTCGGGCGGGGCAACCCCGCGCCGTATTCGGCCGTCGTGCGCATCCCCTCGGTCGGCTGCCACGTGGCCTCGGCGTCGCCCGAGCGCTTCCTGCGCCGAGACGGCGACGCCGTGACGTCGTCGCCGATCAAGGGCACGGCCGCGGATGTCCAAGAGGCTGCGCCGGCAGGCGCAGCCGTGGCCCAGCGGCCCGGCGCCGAAGGCGCCAAGAGCGGAGATGCCGCGTCGTTCGACCTCTCGGCGGCGCAGCCGCCGAGGAGCGGGGCTGACGTGGCCCAGCTCACTCGTCGCGGCTTCCTGGCCAAGGACCACGCCGAGAACATGATGATCGTCGACCTGGTCCGCAACGACCTCGGCCGGGTGTGCGAGTTCGGCTCGGTGGCGGTGCCGGCGCTCTGCGCCGTCGAGGACCACCCCGGGCTGGTCCACCTCGTGTCGACGGTGACCGGGCGGCTGCGCGCCGGGGTGGGCTGGCCCGAGCTGGTCGCCGCGACGTTCCCGCCCGGCTCGGTCACCGGGGCGCCCAAGCTGGCCGCCCTCGACCACATCGCCCGGCTCGAGCCGGTGCCGCGGGGCGTCTACTGCGGTGCCGTCGGCTGGGTCGACGCCGACAGGCGCCGGGGGGACCTCAACGTCGCCATCCGCACGTTCTGGATCGAGGGCGGCCGCCTGCACCTCGGCTCGGGCGGCGGCATCACGTGGGACTCGACCCCCGACGGCGAGTGGGCCGAGGCCGAGCTCAAGGCGCGGCGGCTGCTGGCGGTGGCGTCGGGCGCGCCGGTGCCGCCAGTCCCGGCCGGTCAGCTCGGGGCGTAGGCGACGACGCGTCCGTCCTGCGTGCCGACGTAGAGCCGGCCGCCGCTGACCGCCGGGGCGCCGGTGATGCGGCTGCCGGTCGACGCCGACCACAGCGGGTGGCAGGTGGCGGCGCCTGTCTCTTATACACATCTCCGAGCCCACGAGACCAATCCTTGTATC
>JBKPAS010000129.1:0-4087 GCA_046744265.1 Actinomycetota bacterium | reverse complement strand
GCGCACGTAGGTGGAGGCCTCGTCCCAGGCGAAGCTCCGCCCGGTCGGCACGTCCATGGAGTTCCAGCGCTCGTCGCCCTGGAACACCTGCGCGTAGCTCTTGCGGAACATGTCCGACTGGACGGCGCGGCCGATCAGCTCGCTCACCTCGGCGCTGGCGGGCCAGATGTCGCGGAGGAAGACCAGGTTGCCGTCCGGGTCGCTGCCGAGCGGGTCGTTGAGCAGGTCGACGTCCATCGACCCGGCGATCGCGTAGGCGACCACCAGCGGCGGCGAGGCAAGGTAGTTCATGCGGCAGTCGGGGTTGATGCGGCCCTCGAAGTTGCGGTTGCCCGACAGGACCGAGGCGACCACCAGCTCGCCGCGGTCGACCGCCTCGGAGATCTCCGGCGCCAGCGGCCCGGAGTTGCCGATGCAGGTGGTGCAGCCGTAGCCGACCAGGTGGAAGCCCAGCTTCTCCAGGTAGGGGATGAGCCCGGCCCGCTCGTAGTAGTCCATGACCACCTTGGAGCCGGGCGCCAGGGAGGTCTTCACCCACGGCTTGGCGGCCAGGCCACGGTCGACCGCGTTGCGCGCCAGCAGGCCGGCGGCCAGCATCACCGACGGGTTGGAGGTGTTGGTGCAGCTGGTGATCGCCGCGATCACGACGTGGCCGTGGTCCAGCTCGAAGGCGGTGCCGTCGGCCAGCAGCACCGGCACCCGGTTGGACAGGCGGCCGCTGGCGCCGGCCGGGTCGGGCTCGAACCAGCCGGCGGGGGCCGGGTCGTGGTTGGCGTGCTCGGAGGTGCCGGCCATGGCCGCCGGCGGGTCGCTGGCCGGGAAGGTCTCCGCCGCCGCCTCGTCGGCGCCGTCCTCGCGGATGCGGCGGTCGACCGGCGTGTCAGGCCTGGACGGCTGCTCTGGCGCCACCTCGGCGAGGGCGGCGCGGAAGCCCCGCTTGGCGTCGCGCAGGGCGACCCGGTCCTGCGGGCGGCGGGGGCCGGCGAGGCTCGGCACCACGGTGCCGAGGTCCAGCTCCACCCGCTCGGAGTAGCGCGGCTCGGCGGCCGGGTCGTGCCACAGACCCTGCTCCTTGGCGTACGCCTCGACCAGGGCGATCAGCTCGGGCGGGCGGCCGGTGAACTCCAGGTAGCGCAGCGTCTCGCCGTCGATCGGGAAGATGGCGCAGGTCGAGCCGTACTCGGGCGACATGTTGCCGATGGTGGCGCGGTTCTCGACCGGGACGTTGCCGACGCCGGGGCCGTAGAACTCCACGAACTTGCCGACCACGCCGTGGCGGCGGAGCAGCTCGGTGACGGTCAGGACGAGGTCGGTGGCGGTGGCGCCCTCCGGCAGCGCGCCGCTGAGCTTGAAGCCGACCACCTTGGGCATCAGCATCGAGATCGGCTGGCCGAGCATGGCGGCCTCGGCCTCGATGCCGCCGACGCCCCAGCCGAGCACCCCCAACCCGTTGACCATCGGCGTGTGGCTGTCGGTGCCGACCAGCGTGTCCGGGTAGGCCTGGCCGCGGTCGTTGGTGAACACGACCCTTGCCAGGTACTCGAGGTTGACCTGGTGGACGATGCCGGTGTCGGGCGGCACCACCTTGAAGTCGGCGAACGCCTGCTGCCCCCAGCGCAGGAACGCGTAGCGCTCGCGGTTGCGCTCGAACTCCAGCTCGGCGTTGCGGACGAACGCGTCGGGCCGGCCGGCCACGTCGGCGATCACCGAGTGGTCGATGACCAGCTCGGCCGGGGCCAGCGGGTTGATCCTGGCCGGATCGCCGCCCAGTTCGGCCATGGCGTCGCGCATGGCGGCCAGGTCCACCACGGCAGGGACCCCGGTGAAGTCCTGCATCAGCACCCGCGCCGGCGAGAAGGCGATCTCCCGGTCGCTGGCGGCGGCCGGGTCCCAGCGGGCGAAGGCCTCCACGTCCTCGGCGGTGACCGCACTGCCGTCCTCGGTGCGCAGCAGGTTCTCGAGCAGGACCTTCAGCGAGAACGGCAGCCCCGCCACGTCGCCGACCGACGCCAGCGCGTCCAGCCGGAACACCTCGAACGACCGGTCCCCGACGTCGAGCCCCGCCCTGGCCCCGAAGCTGTTGCCTGCCATCTCCCGGCCCTCCGTCGCGCGTTCGCTGCCGTGTTCCTCGCAGGGTACCCGCTCAAGCGGCGGCTACAATTCGGCGTCCACACCGACGGCGCGGGGGGGCGATGGAGATCAGGCCGTCCGAGGAGCTGGCCGAGCTGGCGCGGCCGAATTCTGGACCGACCCCGAGCAGCACGACCGCGACGTGCGGCCCTACCGGAAGCGCGCCGGGAACCTGCTGACCGTCGGCGCCTAGCGGCGGAAGCCCCACCAGGCGGGGTCGCGGGCGTGGGCGTGGAAGTGGTCGGGGATGCGGCGCATCACCGGGTCGACCCGGAACCGGCCCTCGCCGAGGCGGGCGGCGGCGACCTCGGCGAGGCGCTCGAGCATGTGGACGCGGTCCGCCGGGGGCGGCTCCGCCCCGTGGCGGCGCCACACCACCATCGGGGTGCGGCAGATCAGGCACTCCGCCACCCAGCAGGTCTCGTCCTCGTGGAACCAGGGCGTTTGGCGCTCGGCCGCGCACAGCTGGCAGCCGGCCGCGACCCCCTGGCCGCCGCCCTCAGCCAACCAGCTTGGCGACGTCGGCCTGCTTGGAGCGGACCGCCTCGGCCGCCTCGCGCAGGTTGGCCAGCTCCTCGTCGGTCAGCGGCAGCTCGACGACCTCCTCGACCCCGCGCCGGCCGAGCCGCGCCGGCACGCCGAGGTAGACGCCGTCGATGCCGTACTCGCCGCTGACCCAGGCGCAGACCGGCATGACCTCCTTGGTGTCGCCGAGCACCGCGGCAACCATCGCGGCGGCGGCGCTGGAGGGGGCGTAGTAGGCGGAGCCGGACTTGAGCAGGGCCACCACTTCGGCGCCGCCGTCCCTGGTCCGCTGCACCAGCCGCTCGATCGTCTCCTGGTCGGTGACCTCGGCCAGCGGCTTGCCGTCGACCTTGACCAGGCTGGGGACCGGCACCATGGTGTCGCCGTGGGAGCCGAGCGTGATCGCCTCGACCCGGTCCGGGCTGGTGCCGAGCTCCTCGGCCAGGAAGTGCTTGAAGCGGGCGGTGTCGAGCATGCCCGCCTGGCCCATGACCCGCTCCCTGGGGAAGCCGGAGACCTCGGCGGCCAGGGCGGTCATCTCGTCCAGCGGGTTGGAGACCACGATCAGGACCGCGTCGGGCGAGCCCTCGACCAGCTTGCGGGTCACCTCGCCGACGATCTTGGCGTTGACCTCCAGCAGGTCCATCCGGCTCATGCCGGGCTTGCGCGGCACCCCGGCGGTGATCACGGCCACGTCGGAGCCGGCCGTCTCCTCGTAGCCGTTGCTGCCGACCACCCGGGTGGCGAAGCCCTCCAGCGGGCGCGACTGGTTCATGTCGAGGGCCAGGCCCTGCGGCAGGTCCTCGATGATGTCGGTCATCACCACCTCGTCGGCGATGCCCTTCTCGGCGATGCGCTGGACGGTGGTGGAGCCGTACTTGCCGGCGCCGACGACCGTGACCTTGACGTCGGGCATCAGGAGCCCTCCCCCATCCTGGCGATGACCGCGTCGGCGACCTGGCTGGTGCCAACCGCGGTGGGGTCGTCGCGGCGCGGCTTCATGTCGTAGGTGACGCTGGCGCCCTCCTCGATCACCGCCGCGAGGGCGCGCTCCAGCCGGTCGGCCGCCTCCCGCTCGTCGAGGTGGCGCAGCATCAGCATGCCGGAGAACATCATCGCCATCGGGTTGACCTTGTTCTGCCCCTTGTACTTGGGGGCCGAGCCGTGGGTGGCCTCGAACACGGCCACGCGGTCGCCGAGGTTGGCGCCGGGCGCGACCCCGAGCCCGCCGACCAGCCCGGCGCCCAGGTCGGAGATGATGTCGCCGTAGAGGTTTGGCAGCAGCAGCACGTCGAAGTTCTCCGGCTTCTGCACCAGCTGCATGCACATGTTGTCGACCAGGTACTCGTCGTACTCGACCTCGGGGTACTCCTCGGCGACCTCGCGGGCTGTCTCTTATACACATCTCCGAGCCCACGAGACCAATCCTTGG
>JBKPAS010000141.1:0-6784 GCA_046744265.1 Actinomycetota bacterium | reverse complement strand
CTGTTGCTTCTTGGCCGGCCGAGCAGTGGAGCCGGGGCGCGGCCGGTCGGAGGTGAGTCGGCTCAGATGCCGAGGGGCTGGGCCAGCAGCTCGCGGTGGTAGGTGGGGTCGCCGAACAGCAGCTCGGACGACTTGGCCCGCTTGAAGTAGAGGTGCGCCGGGTGCTCCCACGTGAACCCGATGCCGCCGTGGATCTGGATGTTCTCGGCGGCCGAGTGGAAGTACGCCTCGGAGCAGTACGCCTTGGCCAGGCACGCCACCTCGGGCAGCTCGTCGTTCAGCTCGGCCGCGCACCAGGCCGCGTAGTAGGCGGCCGACTTGGCCGACTCGACCTCGAGCAGCATGTCGGCGCACTTGTGCTTGATGGCCTGGAACGAGCCGATGGGCCGGCCGAACTGGACCCGGTCCTTGGCGTACTCGACCGACATCTCGAGCACCTTCTGGGCGCCGCCCACCTGCTCGGCGGCCAGGCCGACGGCGGCCAGGTCGAGGACGCGGCCGAGCACGTCCCACCCCTTGCCGTCCTCGCCGACGAGCGTGCCGGGCACGCCGGAGAACTCGAGCTTGGCCTGCTTGCGGGTCTGGTCCATCGTCGACAGCGGCGTGCGGGTCAGGCCCTCGGCGTCGCCGGCCACCGAGAACAGCGACACGCCGGCGCCCGTGCGGGCGGCCACGATGATGCGGTCGGCGACGTGGCCGTCGATCACGAACATCTTCGTGCCGTCGATGCGCCAGGCGTCGCCGTCCTTGCTGGCGGTAGCCTCGATGCCGGTCTCGTCCCACCGGCCGTTGGGCTCGGTGAAGGCCAGCGTGGCGATCGTCTCGCCCGAGGCGATGCCGGGCAGCAGGTCCTTCTTCGCCGCCTCGTCGCCCGAGTGGAGCAGCGTGTTGGCCGCCAGCACGACGCTCGAGAAGTAGGGGGCGCACAGCAGGGCCCGGCCCATCTCCTCGAGGACGACCGTGAGCTCGACGTAGGTGAACCCCTGGCCGCCGTACTCCTCGGGGATGGTCAGCGACTGGAGGCCCAGCTCGTTGGCCATCTGCGACCAGACTGCGGGGGCGTAGCCCTCGGTGGTGTCCATGAGCCGCCGGACCTCGGCCTCGGGCGACTTCGACTCGAGGAACTGGCGGGTGATGCGCCGCAGCTCCTCCTGCTCCTCGGAGAAGGCGAAGTTCATGGTCAGCACGGTACGCCGGCCCCGGTGGCTCTGCCACCGGGTGTGTGTACACGCGTGCTACAGTCGAAACCTCATGGTCCACCGGGTCGGCATCCGCGAGCTGCGCAACAACGTCGCCGCCGTCGTCCGCCGGGCGGCGGCGGGCGAGCGCATCACGATCACGGTCGATGGCGTGCCGGCCGCCCAGCTCGGGCCGCTGTCGCCGGGCACCGGCGGGCCGACGCTCGACGACCTCGTGGCCGCCGGCCTGGCCCAGCCGCCGGGTCGCCGCGACCACCCGTTCGACGTCGACGTCGAGGACGTGCCCGTCGACACAAGCCCGGACGCGGTGCTCGACCAGCTGCGGGGCGGGTGACTTGACGCTGTTCCTCGACACGTCGGCCCTGGTCCGGCGCTACGTCCACGGGCCCGGCCGCCAGCTCGTCACCGAGGCGATGGCCGCCCACGACGACTGGTGCGCGTCGGCGCTGTGCCGCAGCGAGACGCTGCTCGCCCTCCACCGGCTGGCCGCCACCCCCCGCCAGGCCGAGCGCCTGTGGTCGCGGCTGCGGGACGACTGGGACGCGTTCGTCGTCGTCCCGGTCGACGACCGGTGCCTGGCGCTGGCCGTCGAGCTGGGCGCCACCTACGGGCTGCGGACCGTCGACGCCGTCCACCTCGCCGCCGCCGACCGCCTTCCCCGGCCGGCGGCGTACGCCACGTTCGACCGGCACCAGATCCCGGCGGCCGCGGCGCTTGGCTTCGAGGTGCTGGCGCCCATCGAACCCTGACCTGCCAGACCCATCCAAACCACCCCGCCGCCACCCCAAGGGGTCTCGGCGGCATTCGCCGCCGAGGCTGCCACACTCGAACCATGTCGACGCTCCACTACTCGGACGACCGCTGCGAGATCCACAAGGTCGTCGTCGGCCCGCTGGACAACAACGTGTTCGTCCTGCGCTGCACCGAGACCGGCGACGCCGTGCTGCTCGACGCCGCCAACGAGCACGACCGGCTGCTCGACCTGTGCCGCTCGCTCGGCGTCCGCATGGTGCTCGAGACCCACGGCCACTGGGACCACATCCAGGCCGTGCCCGACCTGCGGGACGCCGGCTACGACGTCCACGTCACCGCCGAGGACGCCGGCATGCTGCCGTCCTACGACGAGATCCTCGAGGACGACACGGTGGTCCCGGTCGGCCCGCTGCGGCTGCGGACGATCCACACGCCGGGGCACACGCCCGGGTCGATGTCGTTCCTGGTCGAGGGATCGCCGGTGCTGTTCAGCGGCGACACGCTGTTCCCGGGCGGACCGGGGGCGACGAAGTTCCCGGGCGGCGACTTCCCGACGATCATCGAGTCGATCGACCGCAAGCTGTTCACGCTGCCGCCCGACACGCTGGTCCTGCCCGGCCACGGCGACGACACCACGATCGGCACCGAGCGCCCCCACCTGCAGGAATGGATCGACCGTGGCTGGTGAGCCGCCGGCCCTGCGGTACGACCTGCGGCCCGACGACGACACGCCGGTCCACACCGAGGACCTGCCGGCGACGCCGGTGCGTGACCGGAACATCCCGGCGACGGCGTGGGTCGAGGCGCCCGACGACCTGCGCCGCCTCGGCGACGACCTGCCCGGCCGGCCGACGGCCGACTACAAGCGGCGCATCGGCCCGTGGCTGCTGTGGCGGGCGGGCCCGGCGTCGGGCGGCGATGCCCGGTACTGGGCGGCCCGGGCCGACGACCTGGCCGCCGCCTACACGTTCCGCCTCTACGCAAGCGGCGACGGCGACGGGACCGGCCCGAGCGGCCGCCGCCACACCCGCTTCCGCACCTGGAAGGAGGACCTGCGCGACGCCGGCTAGGTCCCCGTTCTCGCCCCCGAAGTTGGGGTCCTGAACTCGACTTCGGGGGCGAGAACGATCAATGGCTCGGTCGGGCGCCGTCGGCGTCGCTGTCGCTGGAGCAGGACCCCGAGCCCGGCGCCGGCCGCGGCGATCAGCAGCACGGCCACGGCCTCCGGCGGCACGCCGAGGAGCCGCAGGCCCGACGCCACGAGCACGGTCACGAGGACGGGCCGCACGAGGTGGTCGGCGGCGCGCGACGAGAGATGCGCGCCGGCGTAGACGCCGGGGATCGCCCCGATGAGCAGCGAGCCGGCGACCGCCAAGCGGAAGTCGCCGAACAGCAGGTGGCCCAGCGCCGCGGCGCCCACGAGCGGCACCGCCTGGACGAGGTCGGTGCCGACCAGGCCCGAGGTGGTCAGCGCCGGGTAGAGCACCAGCAGCAACACGATCATCAGCGAGCCCGAGCCCACCGACGTCATCCCGACCACGAGCCCGCCGAGCACGCCGATCGCCACCGTGGGAGCCGGGCGGACGGCGACGTCGCGCACGTCGAGCAGGCCGTCCGCCGCCCCCCGCCGGCGGCGCTGCAGCAGCGACTTGAGCACGATCGTCGTGGCCGCCACGATCAGCGCCACGCCGAGCAGGGTCTCCAGCAGGTCCTGGATCTCGGTCCCGTCGCCGAGCGCCCGCAGCAGCAGCACGCCGGCGAAGGCGCTGGGGATCGACCCCGCGCACAGCCAGCCGACCAGCCGCAGGTTCACGGTGCCCCGGCGCAGGTGCACGCCGCCGCCGACGGGCTTCATGAGGAACGACGCCACGAGGTCGCTCGACACCGCGGCGAGCGGCTGCACGTTGAACAGCAGGACCAGCATCGGCGTCATCAGGGCTCCGCCACCCATGCCCGTCAGGCCGACCGTGAAGCCGACGAACAGGCCCGCCAGCGCCAACCCGGCGTCGACATGCATCTGTAAAACCTTACCGGATCGGTTGGAAAAGTCCGAGACGACCGAGCTCAGCGCACAGCGTTGCCGAGCCAGCTCTCGTAGAGCCGGGCGTAGGTCCCGCCGGCGGCGGCGAGCTCGGCGTGGGTGCCGCGCTCGACCACGCGGCCCCGGCCGAACACCAGCACCAGGTCGGCCGCCTCGGCGGTCGACAGGCGGTGCGCGATCGACACCATGGTCCGGCCCTCGGCGAGCCGGGCGAGGGCCCGGGCCAGCGCCTGCTCGGTCTCGGGATCGACGGCCGACGTCGCCTCGTCCAGCACCAGCAGGCCGGGGTCGCCGAGCTGGGCCCGGGCCAGGGCCACGAGCTGGCGCTCGCCGACCGACAGGCTGGCGCCCCGCTCGCCGACGGGCGTGGCCAGCCCGAGCGGCAGCTCGTCGAGCCACCACGACAGCCCGAGCTGGCAGAACGCCTGGCGGACCTCGTCGTCGGACGCCCGCCGGGCGCCGAGCCGCACGTTGTCGGCCAGCGTGGCGTCGAACAGGAACCCGTCCTGCGGGACCAGCCGCACGGCCCGCTGGCGCTCGGACGGCGCCACGTCGCGCAGGTCGACGCCGCCCACCCGCAGGACGCCGGCCTCCGGGTCGGCCAGGCGTACCAGCAGCTTGGCGAACGTCGTCTTCCCGGAGCCGGTCTCGCCAACGACCGCCACGGACGTGCCGGCCGGGATGTGCAGGTCGATGTCGGTCAGCACCGGCACGCCGTCGCGGTAGGCGAAGCCGAGGCCCGACGCCTCGATGTCCAGCGCGCCGGCCGGCAGGCTGCGCCCCGGGCGGGGCTCGGGCACGTCCACCGGCGTGGCCAGCACGCCGAGCACCTTGCGCCAGCCGGCCAGGGCGATCTGGGTCTGGTCCACGATCTCGGTCAGCTCGCCGATCGGGTTCAGCAGCAGGCCGACGAGGAACAGGAAGGCGACGATCTCGCCCACGTCGAGCCCCCAGGCCGGTCCCCACGTCACCCCGGCCACCGTGACGACCGCCAGGGCGACCGCCCCGAACAGGTCGCCGAGCGGGAACATCATGGCGAAGTAGCGGGCCGCGCCCAGGTGCGCCCGGTACTGGCGCTCGACCGCGGCGTCGAGCCGGGCCCGCCCCCGGGGCTCGAGCCCGTAGGCCTGGATCAGCGGCGCCCCGCTGATCGTCTCCGACACCTCGGACAGGGCGTCGCCGACCGCCGTGCGGACCCGGTCCTGCGCGGCGAGCTGGCGCCGCTCGAGCGTGGGGAACAGCGCGATCAGCGGGAGGTAGGCGGCCACGACCAGTCCCGCGAGCCGCCAGTCGTAGATCGCCATAACGGCCCACGTGGCGAGCACGAGCAGGCCGTCGACGATCCACGCGACGGCGCCCCACTCCATGAACTGGGCGAGCGTCTCGATGTCGCTCGTGACCCGGGCGACGAGCGCGCCCCGGCGCTGGTCGTTGTGCTCGGCCACCGACAGCCGGTGGATGTGGTCGAACGTGCGGACCCGCAGGCCGAGCAGGCTGTCCTCCGACGCCCGCACCAGCCGCAGGTAGGTGGCCCGGCTGGCGAAGTACAGCAGGACGATCGTCGCGGCGCCCAGCGCGCAGGCCGGGTAGACGAAGCCCGGCCGGAAGCCGCTGGCGCCCAGCACGCCCCGGTCGAGGATCTGCTGGATCAGCACCGGCACCGCCAGCTTGCCCGCCGCGGTCACGACCGCCATCGCCACCGTGGCGCCGACGCCCCGGCGCAGCTCGGGCGTGACCCGCAGGCCCCGGCGCAGGACCTCGACCGCGCCGGCCTCGACGATGTGGGCCTCCTCGGGCGTGACCGGCGGGCGGGGACGGGGCTCGTCGGACGACGCCGGCGGGGCCGACTCGGCGAGCACTTCGACGGCGGCGCCGTGGGGGTCGACCGGCGCGACGCCGTCCGCCACCCGCCCACCGCCGGACACGGGCGCGGTCGGACCCGTCGGCCCGGTCGGTGCGGTCGGCGCCGTCTGCTCGGTCCCCGCCTCGATCCTCATGACGGGTCCGGGGTGTAGGCCTTGGCCAGCGCCGCGTAGGCGGGCACGGTCCGCAGCAGGTCGTGGTGGGTGCCGGACGCGGCGATCCGCCCGCCCTCGAGGAACACGACCCGGTCGGCCAGGCCGATCGTCGAGATGCGGTGGGCGACGACCAGCATCGTGGCCCGCAGCGAGCTCCGCAGCCCGTCGAGGATCTGGCGCTCAATCAGGGGGTCGATGGCCGAGGTGGCGTCGTCGAGCACGAGCAAGCCCGGCCGGCGCAGCAGCGCCCGGGCCAGGGCGAGCCGCTGGCGCTGGCCGCCCGACAGCGTCACGCCCCGCTCGCCGAGCCGCTGGTCGAGCCGGTCCGGCAGTCGGGCGACGAACCGCCGCGCCCGGGCCTGGTCGAGCGCCCAGGCCAGCCGGTCGTCGTCGATCGGTTCGCCGAGCGTCAGGTTCTCCCGCACGCTGGCGGCGAACAGGAACGCCTCCTGGAAGGCGAGGGCGACCGACCGACGGACGTCGCCGGGGTCCGCGTCGGACAGGTCCACCCCACCTATGTGCATCGACCCGGCGTCCGGCCGGTGGAGGTGGGCGAGCAGGTGGCACAGCGTCGACTTGCCCGACCCGGTGGCGCCGACCAGCGCCACGACCTCGCGCGGATCCAGCTCGAGGTCGAGGCCGTCGAGCACCGGCTCGCCCCCGTAGCCGAACCGCAGGCCTCGCACGTCGACGGCGAGGGGACCGGCGGGCAGGCGCCGTCCCCCGCCGCCGGGCCCGCCGGCCGGTGTGGGGCGATGGGCCTCGGCCAGGAC
>JBKPAS010000113.1:0-7891 GCA_046744265.1 Actinomycetota bacterium | reverse complement strand
GTGAACGACGTCGGCTCGCCCGCCGACCAGCCGAACATGACGAGCCGGCCGCCGGCGCCGAGCAATTCGAGGGCCCCCCGGCCCAGGTCGCCGCCGACGCCGTCGAACGCGATCGTGGGCTCGCGGCCGGCCAGGGCGTCGCGCACCGCGTCGGTCCATCCGGGGGCGGTGTAGTCGATCGCGATGTCGGCGCCGAGCCGCCGGACCCGCTCGACCTTGGCTGGGCCGCCCGCCAGCCCGACGGCGGTGGCGCCGGCGTGGCGGGCCGCCTGGACCAGCAGGCTGCCGAGGCCCCCGGCGGCCGCGGTCACGAGGGCGACGTCGTCGCTCGTGAGGGCGGCCACCTCGAGGATGCCCATCGCGGTGCGGCCGGTGCCGATCATCGCCACCGCGGCATCGTCGGCCACGCCGTCGGGCACCTCGTGGATCGCCCCGACCTCCCGGACCGCCAGCTCCGCGTACCCGCCGCTGGCGGCGCCCAGGTGGGTGACCACCCGCCGCCCGAGCCACGACCGGTCGACCCCGGGCCCGACCGACTCGACGTACCCGGCCACCTCCCGCCCGGGGACCATCGGCAGGTCGGGGCGGGGGAAGGGCCCGCCGTCGTTTCCCTGCCTGATCAACGTGTCGACCAGGTGGACCCCCGCGGCCGTCACCGCGATGTGGACCTGCCCCGGCCCGGGCTGCGGGTCGTCGACCTCCTCGTACACCAGCGTGTCGGGCCCGCCGAACTCGTGCTGCCGGATCGCTCGCATGGTCTGCACCGTAGGACCTGAAGTCAACTTGAGGTCAAGACGTCGCCGGAGCGGCGGAGTTTCGGGCGGGCACGTCTGGTGTCCAGCTCGCCAGTGGGCCTACGGTCCCCTTTCGCCCCCGGAAGTCGCACGAGGAGTGTCGCCCCACGTGACCGTCATCAAGATCAACGCCATCACGGTGCCCGAGGGATCGGGCGACGAGCTGGGGAAGCGGTTCGCGGCGCGAGCCGGTGCCGTCGACGATCAGGAGGGGTTCGAGGGCTTCGAGCTGCTCAAGCCGACCGACGGCCGCAACGTCTGGCTGGTGATGACCCGCTGGAAGGACGAGGAGTCGTTCCAGGCCTGGGTCAACAGCCCCGCGTTCGGGCACGGCCACGCCGGTGCCGACCGGCCGCACCCGCACGGCGGGCCGGTCTCCGTGTCGAGCGAGCTGTGGTCGTACGAGGTGTCGACCGGCTCACCGGGCCACGGGTGACCCGCCGACACCGTCCGTGACCCTGCACGATCTGCACGTCGGCTGGGCCTGGTTCGTGGTCGTGACGAACGGGCTCGCCGGCCTGTGGGCGCTGGCCGCTCATCGCTGGGAGCAGGTGCGCCACCGGGCCCTGTGGTGGTTCACCGGCGTGGCCGAGGTGGCGATCGCCGTCCAGGTCATCATCGGGGTCGTCCTGCTCAACAGCGAGGACGGCGAGGCGCCGAAGTTCCACATGTTCTACGGCTTCATCGCCCTGGCCACGGTGGGCATCGTCTACAGCTACCGCCAGCAGCTGATGTCGTGGCTCTACCTGCTCTACGGCTTCGGCGGCCTCTTCCTGATGGGCCTCGCCCTCCGCGCCATCGCCGTCGGCCCCACCCGCTGACCCCCGCTCAGAAGCTGCCCAGCGTCTCGGGCGTCGACGCGAGCAGCGCCGGCACCCGGCTGTGGTGCTCGACCGACGCCTTGGCCTGACTGCTGACCGCACCGACGATGACGAGCACCTGGTGGTAGTCGGCCGAGAGCCGGCGCTGAAAGATCGGCTCGTGGTGCGCGATCCGGTTGCGAAGGGTCCGCAGGTTGTCGAGGCCGGCGAAGAGCTGGTGCCGGTGCTTGAACCGCGGCGTGAAGATCCCGTGGAGGTCCGTCCGCCAGAGCGTGGTGTCGTACGCATTGGCGAACAGGCCGGTCCAGAAGCAGAACGGCAGGTTGGCGACGACCTGCCCCGGCGTCGCCCTCCTGCCCCGCTGACGAAGCTGCCGCGCCACGTCGGGCATTGACGTTTTCGGGCAGAGGTTGGGGTCGGGGCCCTGAGGCGCCTCTGCGAGCGCCGGCTCGAACTCTACAGAGCTAGAGGTGGACGACCGGGCAGGTGAGGGTGCGAGTGATGCCCGAGATCATCTGGACCCGGCTGACCACCATCTTGCCGAGCGCATCGACCGTCTCGGCCTCGGAGCGGGCGATCACGTCGTAGGGACCCGTGACGTCTTCGGCTGAGACCACCCCGTCGATGCTGCCGACCTCCTCGGCGACCTGTGCGGCTTTCCCGACCTCGGTCTGGATGAGGATGTACGCGCTGACGGTCATCGGACCTCCCCCTCGTGGGCTGGTCACGCATCGTAATGGCCGACACGGCTGAGCGAATGCCCAGACGGCACTCAGACGCCGCCAGCCGTAGACGCGCCGAGGGCGCACCCAAACGAGTGCGCCCTCGGTGTCGGACAGACGGTTGGAACCGTCAGCTCGCGGGCGTCGACTCGGCCTCGATCGCCTCGCCATGCTTGTGGCCCCCGCCGACCGTGATCTTGCGGGGCTGGGCCTGCTCGGCCACCGGGATCGTCACGGTGAGCACGCCGTGGTCGTACGACGCCTCGATCCGCGCCGTGTCGAGGCTCTCGCCCAGCAGCACCCGCCGGGTGAACGTGCCCTGCGGCCGCTCGCTGGCCAGCACCTCGTCGCCCTCGTTGCGCTCGAACTTCCGCGTTGCCGACACGGTCAGCATGTCGCGCTCGACCGACAAGTCGATCGTGTCGGGGTCGACACCAGGCAGGTCCAAGCTGACGAACACCTGGTTGCCGTGACGCACTGCGTCCATCGGGACGGTCGACGCGGCACGGCGGAAGAACTGGTCGACCTGGTCGGCAAATCGGTCGACCTCACGGAACGGGTCGAATCGCACAAGCATCACTCGCTACCTCCTCAACTCAGGTTCCGGGGAGAGAACCTGATAACAGGATAGGCAGAAACATGAGTGTATGCAACTCAACTTTGTCCCGCGGAAGCCCGCCAGGACGCGCCAGTGCCGCCCCGAAGGGCGGCACCAGCCAAAACCCGAGAGGACAGAGAAGACCGAGAGAAGCCTCAGCCCCCGGCCAACCGCTTCTCCAGCGCTGCGAGCTGGTCCCGCAGCGGCTGGGGCACGTGGTCGCCGAGCGAGCGGTAGTGCTGCTCGAGCTGGGGCACCTCATCGCGCCACGACTCGGGGTCGACCTCGAGCAGCTTCTCGACCGTCGCCGGGTCGACGTCCAGCCCCGCCGTGTCGAGCGCGCCCGGCGCCGGGACCCGCCCGATGGGCGTGTCGACGGCCGCCGCGGCGCCCGCAAGGCGCTCGACCACCCACTTGAGCACCCGGCTGTTCTCGCCGAAGCCCGGCCACAGGAACGAGCCGTCCTCACCCCGGCGGAACCAGTTCACCCAGAACAGGCGGGGCAGCTTGTCGGGCGTGGTCGCGGCCCCGATCGACAGCCAGTGGGCGAAGTAGTCGCCCATGTTGTAGCCACAGAACGGCAGCATCGCGAAGGGGTCGAACCGCAGCTTGCCCACGGCCCCGGCCGACGCTGCGGTCGTCTCCGAGCTCATGATCGAGCCGAGGAACACGCCGTGCGTCCAGTCGAACGACTCGGTCACGAGCGGCACGTTGGTCGCCCGCCGGCCGCCGAAGAGGATGGCCGAGATGGGCACGCCGGCCGGGTCCTCCCACTCGGGGGCGATCGACGGGCACTGCGACGCCGGCGTGGTGAACCGGGCGTTCGGGTGCGCCGCCGGGGCGTCGGACGAGGGCGTCCAGTCGTTGCCGCGCCAATCAATGACATGCTCCGGCGGCGAGGACAGCCCCTCCCACCACACGTCGGCGTCGTCGGTCTTGGCCACGTTGGTGAAGATCGAGTTGCCCCAGAACGTGGCCACGGCGTTGGGGTTGGTGTCGGCGCCGGTGCCGGGTGCCACGCCGAAGAACCCGTACTCGGGGTTGATGGCGTGCAGCCGGCCGTCGTCGCCGAACTTCATCCAGGCGATGTCGTCGCCGATCGTCTCGACCTTCCACCCCGGCAGGGTGGGGATCATCATCGCCATGTTCGTCTTGCCGCACGCCGACGGGAACGCGGCGGCGACGTAGCGCTTCTCGCCGTCGGGCGGCGTGATGCCGAGGATCAGCATGTGCTCGGCCAGCCACCCGTGGTCGCGCGCCATGGTCGAGGCGATGCGCAGGGCGAAGCACTTCTTGCCGAGCAGCGCGTTGCCGCCGTAGCCCGAGCCGTACGACCAGATCTCGCGGGTCTCGGGGAAGTGGACGATGTACTTGTGGTCGGCGTCGCACGGCCACGGCACGTCGTCACGACGCTGGCCCGACGCATCGACGAGCGGGTACCCGACCGAGTGCAGGCAGGGCACGAAGTCGCCGTCGGCGCCGAGCACGTCGAGGGGACCCTGGCCCATGCGGGTCATGATCCGCATGCTGGCGGCCACGTACGCCGAGTCGGTGAGCTGCACGCCGATGTGGGCGATAGGCGAGCCCAGCGGGCCCATCGAGAACGGCACGACGTACATCGTCCGCCCCCGCATCGCGCCGGTGTAGAAGCCCGTGAGCTCGGTGCGCATCTCGGCCGGGTCGCGCCAGTTGTTGGTCGGACCGGCGTCGACCTGTCTCTCGGAACAGATGAACGTGCGGTCCTCGACCCGGGCGACGTCACCGGGATCGGACAGGGCGAGGAAGCTGTTCGGCCGCTTGTCGGCGTCGAGCCGTTGGAACGTCCCGCCGTCGACGAGGAGCTGCGTGAGGCGCTCCCACTCGTCGTCGGACCCGTCGCACCACTCCACCCGCTCCGGCTGGAACACGCCTGCCCAGTGATCGACCCAGTCTCTCAGCTTCTGGTTGGTAGTGGTTGCAGCCATGGTCCTCCGGTCTATGTGCTCGGCGCGTCAGCCGGAGGTCGCGTCTCCTGGTGGACTCCCGCGCTCCGGGTCGAGACCCGGCGTCCCCATGTCGACCTCCGAGCCCAACCGCAGATGCGTGGCCTGGCCCTCACCGTTGAGGTCGAAGATCACACGTTGCCCTTGTCGCAGGAGACGGAAGACGGACCCGGCCAGCGCATCGGCGGCCAAGTCGACCTCGGAGAGGTCGGTGTCTCGCACGACGATCCCGTCACCGGAACCCGGGTCGTACGACTTGATCACGCCTTGCACGTGACGAACTTCCTTTCCGGGCATGCCACGATTGGGTTCTGCCACCGTATCGGAACGATCCCGGTCGGGCCCAATATCGCTCACAGTGATGGTGTAATCGGTCGGCCAGGGGTATCCGGGCGCGAAAAGAGGGCGCCCACCCGGGCGCCCTCGGGCCGGGTTCGGGCCTGACCCGAGCCCGGGCCTCAGTGGACGATCTTGGTGATCTTCCCCGACTTGATGCAGCCGGTGCAGACCTGGATGCGCCGGGGCGACCCGTCGACCAGGGCGCGCACGCGTTGGATGTTGGGGTTCCAGCGGCGCTTGGTGCGGCGGTGCGAGTGGCTCACACTCATGCCCCACGACGGGTGCTTGCCGCACACCTCGCAGACGGCTGCCATGGACGCGTACCTCTACCTCGGGGGTCTACCAGGGACCGAGTGACTGTACTGGCGGTGAGTGGGTAGCGACAACTCCCATGGAGGTACGCACCCGTCACGTACGATCGCCCTCCGTGACCACCCTCGAGCACCTGGGCGCCGCCGACCTCCGAGCGGTGGTAGAGGCCTACCGCGACGCGCTGGCCGCGCACCGCGAGCCGATCAACCGCCTCAACGTCTACCCGGTCCCCGACGGCGACACCGGCACCAACATGTCGCTCACGCTGGTGTCGGTGTGCGACGAGCTCGACAAGGTCGACGGCGACGACCTGGCCGGCGTGTGCCGGGCCATCAGCCACGGGTCGCTCATGGGGGCGCGGGGCAACTCGGGTGTCATCCTGTCTCAGGTCCTGCGGGGCATGGTCGGGGCCGTCGCCGAGACCGGCGGGTTCGACGGGCAGGCGCTGGCCCAAGCGCTGCGGGCCGCGTCCGACGCCGCGTACCAGGCGGTGATGCGGCCGGTGGAGGGGACGATCCTGACGGTGGTGCGCCGGTCGGCCGAGGCGGCCGAGACCGCGGCCCAGGCCTCCGCCGAGGGCGGCGGCGACCTGGTGGCGGTGCTCGAGGCCGCCCGCGCCGAGGCGCAGGCCGCGCTCGACGAGACGCCCGAGCAGCTCAAGGTGCTGGCCGACGCCGGGGTCGTCGACGCCGGGGGAGCCGGCTTCCTGCTGCTGCTCGACGTGTTCCTGAACGTGGCGGCCGGCCGCCCGGTGCCCGAGCCCCGGGTGGGCGAGGGAGCCATCCGGCCCAACGCCAACCTGGTCGAGCACACCGGCGACGAGCAGGCCGAGGGCCCCTCCGAGCTGCGCTACGAGGTCATGTACTTCCTCGAGGCGCGCGACGAGACGATCCCCGCGTTCAAGGACGTGTGGGCCGGCATCGGCGACTCGATCGTGGTCGTGGGAGGCGACGGCGTGTGGAACTGCCACATCCACACCGACGACGTCGGGGCCGCGATCGAGGCCGCGCTCGACGTGGGCCGGCCGCGCAAGATCCGCATCACCGACCTGCACGAGCAGGTCGAGGAGGAGCGGTGGGTCCGCGACGCCACCGAGGCCGGCTCGGTGGTCGAGGAGCCGCCGCACGTCCGCGAGCCCGTGACGACCGCGGTCGTGGCCGTGGCGGCCGGCGACGGCGTCAAGCGCATCTTCTTCAGCCTGGGGGTCCAGGGCATCGTGGCCGGGGGGCAGTCGATGAACCCGTCGACGGCGGACCTGCTGGACGTGGTCGACCGGGTCCCCGCCGACCAGGTCGTGATCCTGCCCAACAACAAGAACATCATCCCGGTCGCCGAGCAGGTCGACGCCCAGACCGCCCGGTCCGTGCGGGTCGTGCCGACCCGGGGCATCGCCGAAGGCTTCGCCGCGCTGATGGCGTACGACCCCGAGGCCCCGGTCGACGAGAACGCCAAGGAGATGATCGCCCAGGCCGCCAACGTGGTCGCCGGCGAGGTGACCCGGGCGGTGCGCGACTCGCGCTCGCCGGTCGGGCCCATCACCCAGGGCGACTACCTGGGCCTGACCCGCGACGGCATCCTGGCGGTCGCGCCGACCATCGCCGAGGCCGCCTGCGGGCTGCTCGACAAGCTCGTCACCGACGAGCACGAGATCGTCACGCTGATCGAGGGCGAGGGGTCGACGCAGGCCGACACCCGGGCGATCTGCGGGTGGCTCGACGAGCACCGTCCCGGCGTGGCCGTCGAGGTCCACCACGGCGGCCAGCCGCTCTACCCGTACCTGGTCGGCATCGAGTAGATCCGCGGGGCGGTGGCTACGGCAGCGGGTCCCATCACCCTCGGTGAGCTCGATGACATGCCGGTCACCCGCCTCAAGGGGGTGGGCGACCGCAAGGCGTCGGGGCTGGCCGAGGTGGGCGTCGAGTCGGTCCTCGACCTGCTCACCTACTACCCCCGCCGCTACGTCGACCGCACCAACGAGGGCCGCATCCGCGACCTCGTCGTCGGCGAGGAGGCGCTCGTCCTGGTCACCGTCGAGCGGGTCAGCTCGCGGCGGACCCGCGGGCGCCCGCCCCGGGTCATGGTCGTCGTGGACGTGTCCGACGGCAGCGGCCGGCTGCGGGTGACGTTCTTCAACCAGGCGTGGCGCGAGCGCCAGTTGCGGCCCGGGACGAGGGTCGCCCTGTTCGGCAAGCTCGAGGTCTACGCCGGCCGGAAGCAGATGACGAACCCGATCGTCGACCTCATCGGCGACAAGACGGGGCGCATCGTGCCGATCTACCCGCAGTCCGAGAAGGCCGGCCTGTCGACGTGGGAGATGGGCGAC
>JBKPAS010000106.1:0-4523 GCA_046744265.1 Actinomycetota bacterium | reverse complement strand
CTCCATGCGTCGCATGTGGAACTGCTGGAGGTGGCTCGTCCGCAGCTCGGCCAAGCTGCGAGGTGGCCGGCGAAGATGGCCCAGGAATTTCAGGAACCGCACCAGAGCCGCCCAGCAGGTATCGGCGCTGGCCTTGGTCCGCCGGTCGCCCGTCGGGCCGGTGCGGAGCGTGAACGCCGCGGCCAGGTCGGCGTGCAGCCCGGGGCAGGGCAGCTTGCCAAACGAGTACGTGCTTGAACGGTCTTCGCCCTGGAACGAGACGACGAGCGTTTCGCTGACGGTTCTGACGGCGGGTTCTGGCGCGTAGAAGCCCTCCGGCTGGAGAGCGGCCCGGCCTCGGCCGGCCCTGGCCGGCCCTTCGGCCGTTGCGTCGTCGTCGCTCATCTACCGAGCGCGGCTTCCTCGTCATCAGGCTCTTGCGGTTCGTCGAGGTCTACTGGATGCACGCCCGTCGGTTCCCAGCCGTCCGGGACCAGCGCCATTCGGGTCTCCATCTCCAACTCCTTCAGCGTGTGCAGGTAGATCTGCGTCGTTTGGATGGAGCTATGTCCAAGTCGCATCCGGACCCAGTTCAGCGGGTCACCGAAGACCATCTGGTAAGTCTGGCGTTGGATGGGTGTCATGGCGGCGAGTTCCTGGATGTGGCCCCGCCACAGTTGCTCCAGGGTGATCACCGCATAGGAGTGCCGCAGCATGTGCGGATGGCAGCGCAGCCGCAGGCCGAGCCGGGCGCAGCGTCTGTTGGCGGCCTTGAAGACGTCCTGCCAGCACGAGCGGTCGCTGGGCATGCCGTACTCGTTGAGCCACAACGCGGCCGGCTCCAGCCCTCCGTCGTCGGTGCGGATCAGCACTCGAAGCCGTTCAGCGGGGTTGAGCTTGCCGATCTTCTGGCGCTCGCCATCGATGAGCACAAAGGGCCTTGACCGGTCCTCGATCAGCAGCGGATCACGGATCCGCTCGTAGACCCCCCGTTTGCGGGCCTGCTCCACGGCGTCGGCCCGCTCTAACTCCAGGTAGTCCCGCACGTCCTTGAGCACCGACGCAGGAACGTAGATGGCGCGCTCCGAGTTACCCTTGGCGATCACGTGGGGCAACCACGTCCGGACGTTCAGCACGCCCGGCACCATCTCGGGAACCTCGTAGACGCTCAGGCTGGCCTGCTCCGACAGTCGCAGCCCGGTGCGGACCATGAAATCGGTGAAGGTCGCGTTTCTGGAGGCGTAGCGGCCGCGGAAGGACCCGTTGGGTAGCCCGGCCACGGTGAAGCCACGTACGCCCACGTCGCGCCACTGCCGGTAAGTCGCCGGTGGCATCCACCTCACATCGTGGCGGGGGCCCTGATGCGAGGACTCCGCCGGAGTCTCACCTGAGTCCTGCCGTCCAGGCTCGCGGCTCCGCGATTCCCGTTGGATGATCGGATTGGCTGCGACATGCCCCTGTCGGACCGCCCAGCGGTAGAACTTGTTCACCGTGGCGACCTCGCGATCCCACGTGACAAGCTCGACCCGCGGGCCACGCGAATCCTTCAGCCGCCACTGCTTGTATGCTGCCCGGTCCTCCGGTGTCGCCTCCCGCCAGGTCTTGCCGGCCCGGTTGTCCCACAGGAACGCCAAGAACCGCTTCAGGTCATAGGCGGCAGCTACCTGGGTGTTCAGCGGCTCGGCACTCATCTGCACATGGAAATACCGATTCAGGTTGGTGTCGTACCACCCCGTCGGATCGATCAGGAACGGCGACCCATCCGCCACCTTGTGGTCAGCAAGCCACGGGTCCAGACTCCTCAGCGTAGCGAGAAAAGGGTCGGTAGCCCGCGGCTGCGGAAGCCCGCGTCGGGTGAAGAACACCCGCCAGCCCAAGATAGCCGTCTCGCGCATGGGCGCGAACACTATCACGGACAATGCCCATACCCGCATAAGTCGCCACCAGGTGGACCCCGAAGTGCAGCCCGAGCGCGGCCAGCTCGCCGAGCTCCGGCTCGAGGTCGGGCAGCTCGCGGACGAGCGCGCCCCAGTTGTCGACCACCAGGAACACCTCGCCGTAGCCGCCGAGGTCCAGACCGGTCCGGCGGAGGGCATGCCAGGCGTCCATCGCGGCGACGTCCAGGTCCCGGAACCGCCGCTCGCGCTCGCCGATCAGCGAGCGGAGCTCCCGGACGAGGCGGCGGACCCGTTCGGGCTCGCGGGGACCGCACACGGCTCCGACGTGCGGGAGGTCGCCGAGCCGATGGAGCAACCCGCCGCCGAGGTCGACGGCGTAGACCTGGACCTCGTCGGGCGGGTAGGTCGCGGCCAGGGCGGCCACGATGGTGCAGAGCAGCGTGCTCTTGCCGGTCCTCGGCGCCCCGACCAGCACGAGGTGGCCCGCGCCTCCCGAAAGGTCCAGGACGAGCGGTTCCTGGTCCTGTTCGAGCGGCCGGTCGACCAGGCCGACCGGCACCCGGAGCCAGCCGTACGGTCGCGACCGCAGCAGCGGGCCCAGGGTGACCTCGGTCGAGAGCGGCGCAAGCCAGACCTGATGGACGGCCGGGCCGGTCCCGGCCAGCTGGCGCAGGACCTCCAGGTCGCGCGGTCCCGCCAGGGAGGGTTCGTCCGAGACGAGGGCGGCGGTGAAGCGGACGGTTGGGGCGGCGTCCACCGCGAGGATGGCGGCTCCGGGATCGGGCGGCAGGTGGAAGGCGTCGGGGACGCCGAGGACGGCGGTGGACTCGGCGGACCTGAAGGTGCGCAGGCAGATCCGGAAGCGGAGGTGACTGTCGAGGCCGCGCAGGCGACCCTCGTCGAGACGCTGGGAGGCCAGCAGCAGGTGCATGCCGACGCTGCGCCCGACCCGGCCGATGGCGCACAACAGGTCAAGGAACTCCGGGCGGGCGGCCAGCAGCTCGCCGAACTCGTCCACCACCAGCAGCAGATGCGGCAACGGCTCCAGCCGCGGGTCGGCCGCCCGCCTGGCCGCGTAGGCGCGCAGGTCGGGCCGGTTTCCTGCCTGGTGCAGGAGCCGCTGGCGCCTGGCCAGCTCGCCCTTGAGGGCGGCCATGGCGCGGTCGACCATCGACAGGTCGGAGCTCAGATTGGTGATCAGCCCCGCGACCTGGGGCAACGAGGCCAGGTCGGCGAACGCGGCGCCGCCCTTGAAGTCGACCAGCACGAAGGCCAGCTGGTCCGGCGGGTGGGTGGCGGCCAGCCCGGCGACGATGGTTCGCAGCAGCTCGCTCTTCCCCGAGCCGGTGGCCCCGACGACCAGGCCGTGCGGGCCGATGCCGGCTTCGGCCGCCTCCTTCAGATCGAGCACCAGCGGGCTCCCGGTGCTGGTGGTGCCGATCGGCGCCTGGAGCAGCCTGGAGCGGGCACGCGGCCCTGCAGCGGCCGCCGGCCCGCCCCCGACGGCCCCCGGGCCGAGCAGGTCGAGCAGGCGCACAGGGCCCGCGGGTGCCGCCGTCACCGGGCGCCGGTCGAGCTTGAGCGGGCCCAGGCGCCGGGCGACGGCTTCGCAGAGGGCGACGCCGGCCTCCTCGGCGCGGATGCCGTGGAGCAGGCGGCCACCCGGGGTGGTCTCCTGGAGCGTTGCCGGCCCGTGGTCGTCGAGGCGGACCCGCATCGCCAGCTCCGACGGCTCGCCGGAGATGGCCCGGGCCAGCCAGATGACACTGACGCCGGCCGCCGCCGGGCGTTCGAGCAGCTCGTCGACGACCGTCCCCAGGAAGCTCCCGCCGGTCGGCGGGCCCGGGCCCGTACCCGGCGCAGGACCGACGCTCGCGAGCGGCTCGGTCGTGTCGACGTTGACGACAAGGTGCGGCCGGGCGGCGATCGACCCGGGTCCGCCCGACCCTCCGGGGACCGGCCCGGCTTCGCCCGAGGTGGCGGGACGAAGCCGGAGCTCACGGGTCAGGTGGGCGTCGAGCTGGGCGCCGGTCTCGGCGAGGAGGCAGCCGGGGGACGGACCGGCCGGGCAGGCCGGGTCGCGGGTGTGCGGCAGCCGCTCCATCCAGCGCCAGGCCGGTCGGGCGGTGGTCGGGTAGGCGGCGAGGATCCGGAGGTCGTCGGGGGCGTGGAAGGCGGCGAGCTCGCAGACGACGGCGCGGGCCAGGGCGCGGGCCCGGGCGGGTGGGCCGGTGAGGGCCACGACGCCGAGCTGACCGAGGACGATCGACACCGGGGCGTCGGGGAGCCAGGTCGCGCGGCGGACGAGCCGCCGCGCGGCCGCGAGGAGCTCGGGGTCGTGCTCGACGAGCGGGTCGCGGGGGCCGTCGAGCCGGACCGGAGCGGCAAGCGGGACCGGGCCGCGGCCGACCCGGACCGTGAGGAAGTCGGCGTCGGCGGGACGGCGCTCCCAGAGGCGATCGGTCCGGCTGACCGCCGTCCACAGCCCGGGCGGGTCGGGATGGAGGTACTCGGCGGCGGCGAGCTGCGCGCCGGCCAGCTGGTCGGCCCGGACGGCGGTGCTGGCGAGGTGGGCGAGGTACCTGGCGCGTTCGCGGCGCCTGGCCCGGCCGGTGGCGCGGCGTTCCCCCAGGCGCAGGGCAAGCC
>JBKPAS010000126.1:0-9649 GCA_046744265.1 Actinomycetota bacterium | reverse complement strand
CCGCGGGTTGTCGCCCCACCAGCCCCTTCCAGACCTCGTCGCCCCACTCGCCCCGGATGGGGCCGAACATGTTGCGCCCCATGATCGTGGCGCCGATGCCCGTCTCGCCGGCGACGAAGAAGTCGTCGTCCGTGCCGGTCGTGCCGCCCTCCTCGCCCGGCGACATGGGCGGCGATGCCCGCCGGGGGCGGGCCGAACGGGCAAGCTCGGGGGCATGGAGTGGGTCGACTTCTATCTCACGGCCGCCGGCGCGGCCGCGGCGCTCACCGGACTGCTGTTCGTCGCCGTGTCGCTGCGGCCCGCCGAGATCCGCCGGTCGCCCCGCATGGCCGGACGGGCCCGGGCCGCCTTCTACGCGTTCGTCACCGTGGTGTTCGCCTCCCTCCTGGCGCTGGCCGGCACCGAGTCGAGGCTCGTCGGCGTGGCCCAGCTCGGCGTCGCGGTCGCCGTGGTGGCGCTGTCCGCGCCCTTCACCCTCACCGCGGCCCGGGCCCGGCACCTGAACTACGCCCGCGCCGCCGTCTACCACGCCGGCCTGGTCGTCGTCGCCGTGGCCGGCATCCTGCGGGCCGCGGGCGCGGACGCCCGCGACCACCACGCCACACTCGGCATCGGCGTGCTGCTGCTGCTCGCCGTGGCGCTCTCGAACGCCTGGCAGCTCGTCCTGACGCACGAGCCGAGCGAGCCGCACGAGCCGAGCGAGGCGTGAGCCCTAGCGGCCGCCGCCCGCCTCGAGCTCGGCCAGGGCCAGCGCTCGGGCCGTGTCGCTCAGCATGCCGAGGCTCGCCGCGGGCGACAGCGAGGCGTCCCGCAGGCGCGTGTACAAGCCCTCGTAGCGCCCCACGTCCTCGGGGTCGGTGAGCACCAGGTCGTCGGTGACCGTGTCGACGAGCACCACCGTGGGGTCGCCCGTGTCGTTGAACGTGTAGATCGAGAACGCGGAGCGGGGCACGAAGTAGCCGGCGACCGCCGCCCCCAGCGGCAGCACCCGCACAGTCACCCGCTCGTCGCGGTTCACCCGGGCCGTCACGTTGTACAGCTGGGCCCGTACGATCTCGGCCGGCGCCGCCGGCCGGCGGATCGCCACCTCGTCGATCACCACCTCGTACGACGGCCCGCCGGGCCGCCGCAGCATGCGCTGCCGGGCGTTGCGGGCCTCCACGGCCTTCTCGGCGATGTACGTCACCGGACCGGCCTGGCTCTCGGCCTCGACCCGGGCCCGGGTGAACTCGGGCGTCTGCAGCAGCCCGGGCACGAACGTCATCTGGAACTCGCGGATGGTGGCGGCGCCCGCCTCGAGGTCGGCGTAGAGCGCCTGCCGGTGGCCCATGGCCTTGTTCGACTCCCACCAGCCCCGCTCCCCCGCCTCGCGGGCGATCGTGACGATCTGCGTCCAGCGGTCGTCGTCGACCTCGAACAGCTCGAGGATCTTCATGACGTCGTTCTGGTCGACGGCGTGCCCGTTCTCGAGGCGCGAGATCTGGGCGCGGCTCTGGCCGATCTCCTTGGCGAGCTGCTCGTGCGTCAGGCCCCGCTCGACCCGCAAGGCGCGCAGCTCGGCGGCCAACCGGAGGCGACGGACGAATGGGCTGATCAAACCGCGCGCTCTCCCCAGATACGTCTCGGTGCCCCGGCAGAGTACGCACTGCGACCCGACCCCTGAATGTGACAGTTGTCACACAGGCGTCACAGAGCAAGCCCCAGAGAGCGGCCGCCCCGAGTCAGCCCGCCCTGCGCTTGAACCAGTCGAGCACCCGCGGCGCGCCGTCCTCGACGGTCGTCCACGGCTTCCACCCGAGGTGGATCGCGGCCCGCCCGGGATCCAGGCACGAGCGCTGCAGCTCGCCCGGGCGGGCGGGCCCCATGGCCGCCGGCCGGTCGACGCCCGCGGCCCGCGCCATCGCCGCATACAGGTCGTTCACGCTGGTCTCGACGCCGGTGCCGATGTTGAGCAGCAGCCCACCGCCCTTGCCGGTCGCCCGCACGAACGCGTCGACCACGTCGTCGACGTACACGTAGTCGCGGGTCTGGGTGCCGTCGCCGAAGATCGTGCACGGCTCGTCGGCCAGCAGCCGGCCGGCGAAGATGCCGACCACGCCCGCCTCGCCGTGCGGGTCCTGCCGGGGGCCGTAGACGTTGCCCAGCGCCAACGCGGTGAACTCCAGCCCGTGGACCGAGCGGTAGACGTTGAGGTAGTCGAGCGCCACGCGCTTGCTCACCCCGTAGGGCGACAGGGGCACCTGGGGGTGCGATTCCTTGGCCGGCAGGTCGGCACCGGTGACCTCGCCGTAGATCGTGCCACCGCTCGACGCGAACACGACCTTGCGGGCGCCCGCCGCCCGCGCCCCCTCCAGCACGTTGATCGTGCCGATCACGTTCACCTCGGCGTCGAACGCGGGCCGGGCCACCGAGACCCGCACGTCGATCTGCGCGGCGAGATGGTAGACCACCTCGGGCACGCGCCGGACGATGAGGTCGACGAGCTGCGGGTCGCGGATGTCGATCTTGTGGAAGGTCAGCCGGTGGCTGCGGTCGGCCCGGGCTTCGGCCAAGTTGGCCAGCGACCCAGAGGACAGGTCGTCGAGCACGTCGACCTCGTGTCCCTCGGCGAGCAGGCGGTCGACGAGCGTCGACCCGATGAAGCCGGCGCCGCCGGTGACGAGCGCCCTCACGGCACGTCGTCGTTCCCCGGGACGCGGACGCATTCCAGCCGGGCGTCGCGCTCGACGACCACGCTGTCGCCGATCACGCTGAACCCGGTGACCTGGGCGCCCGGGGCCACCTCGGCCGCCTCGCCCAGCACCGAGCTCTCCACGACGGCACCCGGCCCCACCCAGGCGCCGGGCAGCAGCACCGAGCAGGACACCCGGGCGCCGGCCTCGACCACGGCCCCGGGGCCGATCGCGGTGCGCGTCGCGACCGCGTCGTCGGACACCTTGGCCTCGAGGTGGACGGCGTCGAGCGCCGGGCCCCGCACGCCGTCGATCAGGTCGAGCTGGGCCTGGACGTACTCCTGGGGCGTGCCGGTGTCGATCCAGTAGGTGTCGCCGTCGAGGGCGTACAGCGCGCCGTCGGCGACCATGGCCGGGAACGTCTCGCGCTCGACCGACACCCGCCGCCCGCCGGGGATGCGGTCGACGACCGAGCGCTCGAGCACGTACGTCCCGGCGTTGATCAGGTTGGTGGGCGCCTCGTCGGCCGGCGGCTTCTCGATGAACGCCTGGACCCGCCCGGCCTCGTCGGTCGGCACGACGCCGTAGCGCGACGGGTCGGCGACCCGGTGGAGCGTGATCGTGGCCTCGGCGCCCCGGTCCTCGTGGAAGGCCACGAGCCGCCCGATGTCGAGGTCGGTCAGGACGTCGCCGTTGATGACCAGGAAGCGCCCCTCGATGCCGGCGTCGAGCGCTGCGAACCTGATGGCCCCGGCCGTGTCGAGGGCCTCGGGCTCGACCGCGTAGTGCAGGCTCGCCCCCGCGCAGCGGCCGTCGGGATAGGCCTCGACGAAGGCGTCGGGACGGTAGCCGAGCGACAGCACGACGTCGTCGACGCCGTGGGCCGCCAGGTGGCCGACGACGTGCTCGACCATCGGCCGGTTGACAACCGGCAGCATCTGCTTGGGACGGGTGAAGGTGAGCGGCCGAAGACGCGTCCCGCGCCCGCCCACGAGTACCACGGCCTGCATCGTTGCTCAGCCCCCGGTTGTCGTCGTGCTGCCCGCCGTCGTGGTCGTCGTCGAGCCACCCTCGCCGGTGCTGGTGGTCGAGCCGCCGGCGCCCGCGGTGGTGGATGTGGCGCTGGAATTGTCCCGCGCGCCCAGGGCGGCCAGCTGGCTGGCCGAGTCGGGCTTGGGAATCTCGCTGTCCTCCGCGTCGGGCACGAAGGCGATCACGTAGCCCTGCCCGTCTTCGGTGAACTTGATGTCGTTGATGTCGTTGGTGATGCGGGCCGGGTTGCGGTGGGTGTTCTGCACGTCGTTCCACTGGGCGACGACGAGGTGGCCCTTCTTCTTGTGGTCGCCCGACCCGCAGGTGTTGTGCCCGTCCTCGTAGGTCTTGTCGTCGACCTTGAGCTCGTCGTCGGACAGGTCGATGCCGGCGCCCTCGAGGAACTTGCCGAGCGTGGCGTTGTCGCCCGCGGCGGCCTGCGTGAACGGGTGGATGTGGATGACGCCGTCGCCGTGCGTGTGGATGCCGTCGGGGCTCTCGAACTCGGGGATGGCCGGCAGGAAGTGGTCGCAGATGTAGATGCCGAACGCCGAATGCCAGTGGTCCTGATTGGCGACCGGCGGCACCTGCGTGTCGTTCTTGCGGTCGTTGGCGGCGTACGTGATGAGGCTGATGCCAAGGACCACGATGAGCGCGATCGCGCTGGGGAACAGCAGGTTGCGCTGGCGGGGACCAGCGGACCGGCGGCCGCCGGCGCGGGCCGCGCGGGCAACCTTCTTGGCGGACGATGCCTTGCCCATAAGCGCACAACCGTATCTCGCGGGACCACCGCGACGAGAACCCTGGGTCCTGGCTGAGAGCGGCGCGCGGCCAGCCGGCTACCGGCGGGACCGCAGCTCGTCGAACAGCGCCTCGTAGCGCTCCGCCACGGCCGCGGGCGACACCCACTGCTCGACGAACGCCCGCCCCGCCGCCCCCATGGCCCGGGCCTGCTCGGGCCCGTCGAGCAGCTTCGTGACCGCGGCGGTGAACGCCGCCGGGTCGTCGGGCGGCACGGCCAGCCCGGCGCCGGCCCGCTCGACCACCCGGGCCACCTCGGTTCCCTCGTCGACGCTCGCCACCACCGGCCGGCCCGCGGCCAGAATCGAGTACGTCTTGGACGGCACGCTCGAGCGCGCCAGCCCCCGCCGCAGCGGCACGACGTGGATGTCGGCCGCGGCCAGCACCTCGGCCAGGCGCTCCTTGGCCTGGAAGTCGACGAACCGCACGTTCGGCAGGTCGGCCGCCGCCCGCTCGAGGTCGGGCCGGGCCGAGCCGCCGCCGTTGACGACGAAGACGACCTCGGGCCGGTCGGCCAGCGCCCGGGCCGCCGCCAGCAGCAGGTCGAGCGACTGCGAGAAGCCGACGTTGCCGGCGTACATGACCACGTGCTTGCCGACCAGGCCGTACTCGCGCCGGTAGGACCCGGCCTCGGCGTCGGCGGGGCGGATCGCGGCGGTGTCGACGAAGTTGGGGATGACCCGCACCCGGTCGAGCGGGTCGGCGACCCGCCCCTCGATCTTGGCCACCAGGTTGTCGCGCAGGTCGTCGGACAGGACCGTGACCGCGTCGGCCCGCCGGTAGGTCCAGCGCTCGAGCCACGACGCGGTCTTGATCACCACCGGGTTGGTGATGGCCCCGAGCTCGACAGCCACGTCGGGGAACACGTCCTGGATGTTGAAGACGAACGGCACGCGCCACCGCCGGGCGGCCAGCCAGCCGGCGGCGCCGAGCGTCAGCGGCGGGGACATGGCGAGGACGGCATCGGGACGGCCGGGACCGCGGCCGCTGCGCCGCCCGGACCGAGGGTCGACCGCCGCCAGCCCCACCAGCGCCGTGAACCCGGCGAACGCCAGCGCCCGGGCCGGGATGTTCCGCTTGTCGGTCGGGAACGGGTTGACCCGGGTGATACGCCCCCACTCGGTGTCCTCCCGGCGGATCGCCTTGCCCTCCCACCCGGGCTCGATGCGCGTGTGCTGGTACCAGGGCAGCGAGGTGACGACGTGCAGCCGGTGGCCCCGGGCCACCAGCTCGCCGGCGATGCTGGTCATGACCTCGCCGGTCGGGGCCACGTCGGGGGCGAAGTGCGGGCAGAGGACGAGCAGGTTCATCGGTGACACGGGGGGTTGGGGGTCTGGGTCATGGGTGCCACGACCAGGCGACTACCCGGCGGACAGGACGTCGCGGTAGGCCTCGAGCGTCTTCGCCGCCGTGACCGACCACGAGAACGCCCGGGCCCGCTCGCGGCCGGCCTCGGCCAGCCGGGCCCGCTCGTCGTCGTCGGCGAGCAGGTCGAGCATGGCCGCCGACCAGGCGTCGGGGTCGTCGGGGTCGAGCAAGCGCCCGCCGTCGCCGACGACCTCGGGCAGCGCGGTGGCATCCGCGGCCAGCACGGGCGTGCCCATGCTCATGGCCTCGACGACCGGCAGCCCGAAGCCCTCGTAGCGCGAGGGGAACGTGAGCGCCACCGCCCCCCGCACCACGGCGAGCACGTCCTTCCGGGGGATGCGCCCGGTGCGCCGCACCCGGTCGTGCAGGCCAAAGCGGTCGATCGCCTCGGCGACCACGTCCTCGTCCTGGGCGGCGCCGCCGGTCAACACGAGCGTCACGTCGTGCTGCTTGGCCGCCACGGTGGCGAACGCCCGGACGAGCGTGGCGTGGTTCTTGTGCGGCCACGTCATCGCGTTCATGACGAACCACCGGGGCGACAGCCCGTAGCGGGCCTGGACCTCGGCCACCGTCACGTCCGAGGACGGGGGCTCGACGCCCCACCACGTCGTGCGCACCCGGTCGGGCAGGACGCCGAACCGGTCGATGATGCCCCGGCGGACGAACTCGCTGGGCGTGAGCACCAGCGCCGCCTTCCGCACCGACCGCGGGACCGTGGCGTGCACATAGGCCCGCTTCACCGGGTGGAAGTTGTGGGGCATGTCGAACGGCTGCAGGTCGTGGACCGTCACGATGCCGGGCGCCCGCCGCACCAGCGGCAGCACGGCGTTCATGTGGTGGACGAGGTCGAGCTCGGACCTGCGCGTGTCGTTGGCCAGCCACGTGTTCTCGGCCCCGACCCGCAGCGGCTTGAGCCGGCCCTCGAGCGGCACCAGCCGCGTGTCGAACAGGTCGGCCACGTCGGGGTACGTGGCGCCGAAGGCGTCGAGCGCGTACACGCGGTAGTGCATGTCGTCGGGCTTCTGCTCGGCGATCTCGCGCAGCAGCGCGACCGTGGCCTCCTCGCTGCCGCCCACCGCACCCGGCACGAGCCACAGCAGGTTGCACCCGACCCGCGTCGGCATGGTCAGGCCACCTCCTCGTACGCCCTCACCGTCATGCTCGCCGTCGTCTCCCACGTCGTCTCGGCCGCTCGGGCGAGGCCCGCACGACGCAACCTGTCGGCCAGGTCGTCGTCGTCGAGCACCGAGGAGAGCGCCTCGGCGATCGCGTCGGTGTCGGTGGGGTCGATCACCAGCCCGACCCCGTCGGCCACGAGCTCTTCGGTGGCCGTGCCCTTCGACGTGACCACCGGGGCACCGTGTCCCAGCGCCTCGGCCACCGGCAAACCGTAGCCCTCGACGAGGCTCGGGTAGCACATGACCGCCGCGCCGGCGTACAGCGGGCCCAGATCCTCGGTGGGGACGAACCCGACGAGCCGCACCCGGTCGCCCAGCGCCTCGGCCCGCCGGGCGAGCGCCTCGCCCCATCCCTTGGGCCCGACGACGGCCAGGACGACGTCGCGCTGGGGCAGGCGGGCGACGGCGTCGAGCAGGCGGGCGAGGTTCTTGCGGGGCTCCTGGGTGCCGACGAACAGCACGTAGCGCCGGTCGCCGAGGCCGTGACGGGCGCGGACCCGCTCGATGTCGGCTTGGGGGACGCGGGCGCTGGTCATGCCCCACGGCACCCGGGTCAGGCGGCTGCGCTCGATGCCCGCGTCGGCGCAGTCGTCGAGCGTCGCCTGCGACGGGCACAGGACCCGGTCGGCGTCCGCGATGACCCGCCGCAGCCCGGCCTCGAAGAACAGCACGCCGTTCCGGGTGAAGTTGCCGGGATCCTGGCGCCAGGCCAGGTCGTGGACGGTGGCGACGAGGGGCCGGCTGCGGGGGGGCACCGCGTAGCCCGTGGCGTGGATGACGTCGACGGGGCCTGTCGCCCGCTCGACCCGCGGCCACCGGGCCCGGTGCCAGGTCTCGTACAGCAGGCGCCGGGGCAGCGTCAGGTGGCGGACCGGGATGCTCGTGCGGAACGGCTCGGGCGGCGGCTCGCGGTGGCGGGCGGCGACGCCGACCTGCTCGACGTCGGCCTTACCGGCCGCGACCAGCTGCTCGACTGCCCGGACCTGCTCGAGCGCGGCGAACGCCGTCCCACCGGGTACCCGGTGCCAGCACTGCTCGAGGACGACGGCGGCTCGCACGGCGGAGAATCCTCGCACGCCCGGCGGGGACCGGCGACACGGCGGCGGCGACGGCGGGCCTCCGCTCTGTCGCTGTCGCCGTCGCCGGCCGGGTCGTCAGACTTCCCGGGCCTCGGCGGCGCCGCGGTGGGCGAGGTACCAGTCGACGGTGCGCCGCAGCCCGTCGGCGAAGTCGACCTCGGCCTTGAACCCGAAGGCGGCCGCCGCCCGCGACGGGTCGACGCGGCGGCGGGGCTGGCCGTCGGGCTTGGACGTGTCCCACCGGATGTCGCCCTCGAACCCCGTCGCGTGGGCGATGAGCTTGACCAGGTCGCGGATGGGCAACTCCTCGTCGGTGCCGAGGTTGACGGGCTCCTCGCCGTCGTAGTGCTCGGCCGCCAGCAGGATGCCCTCGGCCGCGTCGTCGACGTAGAGGAACTCGCGCGACGCCGAGCCGGTCCCCCACACCTCGATGTAGTCGAGGTTGGCCTCCTTGGCCGCCACGCACTTGCGGATCAGCGCCGGGATCACGTGGCTCACCGCCGGGTGGAACTTGTCGCCCGGCCCGTAGAGGTTGGTCGGCATCAGGTAGACGACGTTCTGCCCGTACTGGGCCCGGTTGGCCTGGGCCTGCACGAGCTGGGCCAGCTTGGCGATGCCGTAGGGGGCGTTGGTCTCCTCGGGGTAGCCCTGCCACAGCGAGTCTTCGCTGAACGGCACGGGCGTGAGCTTCGGGTACGAGCAGATCGTGCCGAGAACGACGGTCTTGGGCGTGCGGTTGAGCCGGGCATGCTCGATCACGTACGTGCCCATGAGCAGGTTGTCGAGGTAGAGGTCGGCGGGGTGCGCCATGTTGGCGCCGATGCCCCCGACCCGGGCGGCGAGGTGGATCACCAGGTCGGGACGCTCCATGGCGAACAGCCGCCCCACCTCGTCGAACCGGCGGAGGTCGTACTGCGTCGAGCGGGGCGCCACCAGCCGGCGCACGCCCCGCTGCCGGAGTTTCTCGCAGACCGCCGTACCGAGGAAGCCGCTACCTCCTGTGACGAGCACCGTGCGATCGGTCCAGAAGCCGGGCATAGCACGCCATCGTACCGACCTCACCGAGCGCTCTTGGCCGCTCTCGGTGGCACTGGCACAGCATTGACATGCATCCGGGCGGGCGTCACACGAGCGGGCGATCGGCGTCCGCAGGGGCCGCCGGGGCCGCCGATCGGTCGTGTCCCGGGCGCCGCCGCACCCGCGACACCACCCAGGCGCGGGCCAGCACCAGCCCGGTGCCGACCCCGCCCAGCAACGGCAGCAGGGCCTCCTCCACCGGGGCGCCGGCGACGTGGGCGATCACGTCGGGTCGCCCCCCTGGTCCTGGATGGCGGTGTGGTGGCGGGACTGGCCCGACCCCTCCACGCGCTCGAGCCACTCGTCGCTCTCGGCCTTGGCGTGCTCGTACTCGTCGTGCCAGTTCCACCACTCGTACGGCGGGGTCTGGGGGTACCCCTCGGGCGAGTCCTCCCACTCCTCCTGGCGGCCCAGGGCGGTGATGTCGAGGTAGGCCCAGGTG
>JBKPAS010000001.1:0-8521 GCA_046744265.1 Actinomycetota bacterium | reverse complement strand
GCCACGTCGTGTCCGCGGGCGAGCTCGAGGCTGGGGTCAAGGGCGTGGCGGCGCCGATCTTCGCCGACCCCGAGGCGGCGGACGCCGACGGCGACGCGGACGACACCGGCAGTGCCGGCGGCGCCCGGGACACGGCTGCGGATGCCGGCGGCGCCGGGCCGCCGGTGGCGAGCATCGGCATCGTCGCCCCGGCCCACCGGTTCCCGCCGGAGGACGAGGTGGTGGCCGCCGTCCGTGCCGCGGCCCGGGCGGTCACGGTCGAGCTGGCGGGCGGCCAGACTGGAGCAGGAGGTAGCCATGCCCTACTACCGGCGCGTCGGTGACGTCCCCGCCAAGCGCCACACGCAGTTCCCCAACCGCGACGGCGGCCTCTACGCCGAGGAGCTGATGGGTGCCCAGGGCTTCTCGGCCGAGTCCTCGCTGCTCTACCACCGCCACCTGCCCACGGCGATCGTGGCCGCGGAGGCGGTCGGCGACGGCACCGCCGACGACACGAAGCTCGAGCCCAACCGGCCCCTTCTCCCCCGCCACCTGCGGTCCGGCCGGCTCGCCCCCGGCGGCGACCTGGTGACCGGGCGGGTCCTGCTGCTCGCCAACGACGACGTCCGCCTGGCGGTCACCCAGCCCGACCGGCCCAGCGGCCTGTACCGCAACGCCACCGGCGACGAGGTCGTCTACCTGCGGACCGGGGCCGCCCGGCTCGAGTCGACGTTCGGCGCGATCGAGTGCCGGGCGGGCGACTACGTGGTGATCCCGACGTCGACCACCCACCGGTGGGTCCCCGCCGGCGGCGAGCCGGTCCACGCGCTGGTCGTCGAGGCCCGGGGTCACGTCGGGCCGCCCGACCGCTACCTGTCCCCCGCCGGGCAGTTCCTCGAGCACAGTCCCTACTGCGAGCGCGACCTCGACGGGCCCGGCGAGCCGCTGCTCGCCGGGGAGGACGAGGCCGACGCCGAGACCGACGTGCTGGTCCGCCAGCGCGACGGCCTGACCCGCTACCGCTACGCCCGCCACCCGTTCGACGTGGTGGGGTGGGACGGGTGCCTGTACCCGTACCGGTTCTCGATCGACGACTTCGAGCCGATCACCGGGCGGGTCCACCAACCGCCGCCGGTCCACCAGACGTTCGCCGGCCCCAGGTTCGTCCTGTGCAGCTTCGTGCCCCGCAAGCTCGACTACCACCCGACGGCGGTGCCGGTGCCGTACAACCACGCCAACGTCGACTCCGACGAGGTCCTCTACTACTGCGGCGGCGACTTCACGAGCCGCAAGGGGGCGGGCATCGAGGCCGGCTCGCTGACCGTGCACCCGGCCGGGTTCGTCCACGGGCCGCAGCCGGGCAGCGTCGAAGCCGCCCTGGGCAAGGAGTCGACCGACGAGCTGGCGGTCATGATCGACACGTTCCGCCCGCTGCTGCTGGCCGACGGCGCCCGGGCGTGCGAGGACCCCGATTACCCCTGGTCCTGGGCGAGGGCCGAGCGCGAGCGCGGAGGGACGAGCCGCCCGCAGACCGACCCGACCGCTTGATCAGCGTGAGCCGCCGACGGCCTCGGTGGCCAGCGACCGGTCGACCAGGCGGTCGGCCGGCTGCGGTGCGTCGTACTCCACCCCGCCCGCGGTGATGAGGGCGTCCTCGATGCGGGTGAGCGTGCCGTCGCGGATCTCCCAATCGAACAGCAGCGGGCGGGTGCCGGTGATGACGTCATCGTCGAGCCCGGTCGCCCGCGCCAGGGCCGTGACAACCTCGTCGTCGTCCTGGTAGTCGCCGGTCAGGTAGGTGTTGATCGTGCGGATCACCGCCCGCACGTAGGCCAGCCCCACCGCCCGGTCCTGCCCTGTGAGGCGGCGCGAGAACACCGTGCCGTCGATCGACTCGGTGGCGGGCAGCGTGGCCAGCAGCTCGAACCCGCCGTCGCGAGCCACCGCCCGCCACGACGCCCCGTCGAGCCACGCCGCGGCCAGCTCACCGCTCTTGAGCCGCTCGGCGGCCCGGTCGCCGGAGTCGTCCACGAGGTCGATGCTCTCGGTCGTGGCGTTGCGCTGCTCCAGGAGCTGCGAGGCCGGGTAGATCGCGGCCGCGGCGATGCCGCCGGGTAGGGCGACCGGCTGGCCCTGCAGGTCGGACAGGTCCCGGCCGTTCTGGTCGTCCTCGATGGCGCTTCGGCGGAGCCACAGGCCGGTCTGGGCCGACGTCAGCTTGTTGGGGGATCGGGCAAGCACGCCGCCGAGCACGGCCGTGGGGCCGGATCCGTCGTTCACGGCGTCGAAGAACGACCCGCCCAACGGGCCGACGACGACGTCGACCCGGCCGGCGGCCAGGTCGGCCATGGCGGCGGCTTGGTCCTGCTCGACCAGCTGGACGGCCAGGTTCTCGTCCTCGAACTCGCCGAGCCGGTCGGCGAGCAGCACGGGGGCCTGCTCCTCGCCGGGGTGCGGCGGGACCGCGACGCGCAGCGTCGTGCGGGCTGGCAGAGGCCGGGCCTCGGGGGCGCCGGCTCCGCACCGGGCGACGGTCCGGTCGGCCCTCAGGTCCCCCGGGTCGGTGATCGCCTGGTCGCCGCAGCCGTCGCCCACGTGGCTCGGCTCGCTCGGGCCCGGGCCCGGCGGCACGGTGGCCGCGTCGGTGGTGTCCGTGCCGTCGTCGCTGCAGGCGGTCGCGCCCAGCACCAGGACCAGCGCCAACGCGGCCACGCGCGCGACGAGGGCCGCCGGCCGTTCCCCAGCGGTACGCATTACGTCGCCGGGACCGCGGCGAGCGCGCGGCGCACGAAGTCGTGGATGCCGTCGGTCAGGTGGTCGCGCCGCAGCAGGCGGGAGGCGACGACGGTGGCTCCCCGCTCCTCGAGGACCCGCTCGAAGCGCTCGAGCGCCTTGCCGGCGTGGATGGCGTAGGTCATGAACGCCGCGGCCCGCTTGCCGTCGATGACCGGCATGGCGCGGAGCCGGCCGGCCCGCCCGGGCCGGTGCCCGAACAGGATCAGCCCGTCGACCCAGGTGCCGACGAACACGATGTCGGCCTCGGCGAGGTCCTTCAGGCCGATGTTCGTGATCGGGTACACGGCCACGTCGGCCCCCTCGGCCCGAGCCGCCTCCCCGATCAGTCGAGCGGCCCGAGCCGTGTTGCCGGTGAGGCTCTCGTAGATGACCACGGCTCGCATGGGCGTCAGTCTGGCAGAGCGCGATATCGCCCCGCGAAACCCATCCAAACCACCCCGCCACCGCCCCAAGCGGTCTCGGCGGCGGATGCCGCCGAGGCTGCGATACTCCTAAATATGGAGATGACGTACCGCCGCCTGGGTCGATCCGGGCTGAAGGTGAGCGTGCTGTCGTTCGGCTCGTGGGTCTCGTTCGGACCCCAGCTCGACGTGGCCAAGGCCCGCGACTGCCTCGACGCCGCCTACCAGGCCGGCGTCAACTTCTTCGACAACGCCGAGGTCTACTCGGGCGGCGAGTCCGAGCGGATCATGGGCAAGGCCATCGCGGATCTCGGCTGGCCCCGCCACTCGTACGCCATCTCGTCGAAGTACTTCTGGGGCATCAACGAGGGCGTCAACTCCCAGGCGACGCTCAACCGCAAGTACCTGATGGAGGCCATCGACCCCTCGCTCGAGCGGATGGGGCTCGACTACCTCGACATCGTCTACTGCCACCGGGCCGACCCCGAGACGCCGATCGAGGAGACGGTGTGGGCGATGTCCGACATCGTGTCGTCGGGCCGGGCGCTGTACTGGGGCACGTCCGAGTGGACGGCCGACGAGATCCGGGCCGCCTGGCTGATCGCCGACCGCCACCACCTGCACAAGCCGGTCGTCGAGCAACCCCAGTACAACCTGTTCGAGCGGCGCCGGGTCGAGCGCGAGTACGCCCGCCTGTACGACGAGATCGGCCTCGGCCTCACCACCTGGAGCCCGCTGGCCTCGGGCCTGCTCAGCGGCAAGTACCTCGACGGCGTGCCCGAGGGCAGCCGGGCCACGCTGCCCGGCTACGAGTGGCTGCGCGACCTGCTCACCGACCCCGACAGCAACGCCAAGGTCCGGAAGCTGAAGGCGGTGGCCGACGAGCTGGGCTGCACGCTGTCGCAGCTGGCGATCGCCTGGTGCGCAGCGAACCCCCACGTCTCGTCGGTGATCACCGGCGCCAGCCGCGTCGAGCAGGTCCGCGAGAACCTGGGCGCCCTCGACGTGCTGGACCAGCTCGACGAGGCGACGCTCGCCAAGGTCAAGGCAGCGATCCGTTGAGCGACGCCCCGGCAGGCACGGTCTCCGCCCTGTTCGACCCCGGCGCCTGGGAGGACGTCGACGGGTTCGAGCTCACCGACATCACCTACCACCGGGCGGTCGACGTCGGCGTGGTGCGGGTCGCCTTCGACCGGCCCGAGGTCCGCAACGCGTTCCGGCCGCACACCGTCGACGAGCTGTACCGGGTGCTCGACCACGCCCGCCAGCAGCCCGACATCGGCTGTGTCCTGCTCACCGGCAACGGGCCATCGCCCCGCGACGGCGGCTGGGCGTTCTGCTCGGGCGGCGACCAGCGCATCCGGGGCCGCGACGGCTACATGTACGCCAAGGGCGACACGCCCGAGACGGCCGACCCGGCCCGCACCGGGCGGCTGCACATCCTCGAGGTCCAGCGCCTCATCCGGTTCATGCCGAAGGTGGTGATCTGCCTGGTGCCCGGCTGGGCGGCCGGCGGCGGGCACAGCCTGCACGTGGTCTGCGACCTGACTCTGGCCAGTCGCGAGCACGCCCGGTTCCGCCAGACCGACACCGACGTGGCCAGCTTCGACGGCGGCTTCGGGTCGGCCTACCTGGCCCGGCAGGTCGGCCAGAAGTTCGCCCGCGAGATCTTCTTCCTCGGCGAGACCTACACGGCCGAGGACGCCCACCGCATGGGCATGGTCAACGCGGTCGTCCCCCACGACGACCTCGAGCGGGTCGGGCTCGAGTGGGCCCGCAAGGTCATGGGCAAGAGCCCGACCGCCCAGCGCATGGTCAAGTTCGCCCTCAACCTGATCGACGACGGGCTGGTCGGGCAGCAGGTGTTCGCCGGCGAGGCCACCCGCCTGGCCTACGGCACCGACGAGGCGGCGGAGGGACGCGACGCTTTCCTCGGCAAGCGGCCGCCCGACTGGTCGCCGTACCCCTGGCACTACTGAGTCGAGTCGAGGCCGAGCCGAGAGACGGCACGGCCCGCCCCCGAGGCGTGGGGGCGGGCCGGTCGCGCTGAGGCCTCGTCGACGGCGCTAGAGGTGGGGGCCGTCGCCCCCCGAGTCGAACGCCAGGTCGTCGTCGAGCGTGCGCCCGGTGCCGCACCCGGTGGGGACCGGCGCGCTGTTGTCGATGCCCCGGACCTTGAGCGTCGGGTTGGCGCCCGAGAACACGCCCCAGTCGCTCTCGCACCCGGGGACGATCCAGACGTGGCTCATCCAGCCGCTGAACCCCTCGGCCTTGCGGCCGCCCGCCCGCGCGCACTCCTCCTCGGTGGCGTTCGAGCCGGCGACCACGACCCCGTTCCGGAAGCACAGGCCGACGTGCCGGTGGTAGTGGTCGTTGGGCCCGGTGAAGCCGTCGGTCGGCTCCTCGTCGCCGTCCTTGTCGATCAGGTAGCTCAGCCCGACGATGCCGGCCTGCCGGCCGTCGCCGTCGTAGAGCAACATCTCGGGCTTCTGCAGCTCGAAGCGACCGTCGAGCAGGCCCACCTTGATGTAGTGGGCGGCGATGCCCGGGTAGTAGTTCGTGACCTTCCGGTAGCCGGCGGCCAGCGCGTCGGCCGCCGTCGGGTAGCGGGCGGTCACCTGGCGGGCCTGCCGCAGCTCACGGGCGAGCTGCGCGCACTCGTCGGGGTCGGTCATCGGGATCCACGGGTCGGGGGCCAGCGTGTGCGTGAGGCCGCCGGACAGGACGCCGTCGCGCATCACCGGGTGCGACTCCAGGTACTGGACCACCGTCTCGGCCGAGATCGGGCCCGTCGGGTCGACGAACACGTCGGCCCACTGGTCGACGGTGAAGTCGACCGGATGCGAGTCGTCGTGGGCGACGGGCTCGCCCGGCTGGGCCGTGTTGTTGTAGCGGACGGTGTTGAAGCCGAGGTCGCACCGGTCCCCACCAGCGGCCGTGGCGGCGGCGGCCGGGTCGGCGTGGGCGTGATCGTGGCTCTGACCGTCGGTGGCGGCCGCCTCGGTGTGCCCGTCGGCGTGGCCGCCGTCGTGCTCGCCGGCGATCGACGGCGTCACCGACGCCGAGACGATGCCGACCAGCGCCAGCGCCGCCGCACTAGCGGCGAGCGGGTTCAACCGGGGTGCCGGGCGCCGGGCCAGCGACGGCCACAGCGCGGCGGCCGCGCACACGACGACCAGCACCTCGAGCGACGACGCCAGCGCGTCGGGGAACCCGATCGAGTCGTGGTCGGTCGCGGGCACGCCGATCGTCCGCGACCCGAGCCAGACCGCGAACACGCCGGCGTTGACCGCCGCGGCCGCCAGCCACGGCTCGGGCCGCCGGCGCCAGCGCAGCAGCGCCAGCGCGACCGCCACCTGCAGCCAGGCCACAACGAGGAAGAACGCGCCGTGGCTCGTCTGCTCGTCGAAGTGGGCCGGTGCGTAGGCGAAGTGGATGACCGCGGCCCCCGCCGCCGCAGCGACAGCCACCGCCCGCAGCACCTCGCCGGTCTCGGGACCCCGGACGGACGCCTGCCCCGCGGCTTCGTCGGACATACCCCTCGCTCCTCCCCCCAGGCATCTCCTGCCGACAACGTACGGTGGGTAGGTGGGCGCGAGCAATGGCTTCTTACACGGGCCGTGCAACCCGGGTGGCGGTGGCCGCCGCCGTACGATGGCGTGATGGACCAGCTCCAGGACGAACGCATGACCCTCGTCGGGCTCTTCATCGAGAGCTACAAGGGGCTGACCGCCAAGCTGGAGCGCGGCCTCGACGAGCAGACGGGCCTGTCCCTGCAGTGGTTCGAGCTGCTGCTCCGCCTGGCCCGGTCGCCGGGCCGCCGCCTGCGCATGTCCGACCTGGCGCTGCAGACGAGCCTGACCCCGAGCGGCCTCACCCGGGCGGTCGACCGGCTCGAAGAAACGGGGCTGGTCGAGCGCGTGGCCTGCCCGTCCGACCGCCGGGGGGCGTTCGCGGCCCTCACCGAGCCCGGCCTGGCCCGCATCAGCGCAGCCGTCGGTCCCCACCTGCGCGACGTCGACGAGCAGCTGACCGGCCTGCTGTCCGACGACGAGCAGCGCGACCTCGCCCGCCTGCTGCGCAAGATCCGCGACCACGTCAACCCCGAGGCCGCCACCATCAGCCCGCCACCGGAGGACGAGGCCGGTGACGCCGCCGTGGCGTAGCCGGCGTGGGGGTCAGCCGAGCGTCGCCAGGTCGTCGGCCGTCAGCTCGAGGGAGGCGGCGGCGACGTTCTCCTCGAGGTGGGCGACCGACTTGGTCCCCGGGATCGGCAGCATCTGGGGCGACCGGGCGAGCTGCCACGCCAGCGCCACCTGCACCGGTGTCGCACCCCGCCGCTCGGCCACCTTGGCGAGCGCCTTGCCCCCGCCCGGCCGGTGGCCGCCAACCGGCGCCCAGGGGATGAACGCGAGGCCGAGCTCCTCGGCCAGCTCGACCACCTGCTCGGACGACCGGTCGCTCGGGTTGTAGCGGTTCTGCACCGAGGCGATCGGCGTCAGGGCGCTGACCCGGCGGATCTGGTCGGCGTCGACGTTCGACAGCCCGATGTGCCGGATCTTGCCCTGGTCGCGCAGCTCGACGAGCGCGCCCACCGAGTCCTCGAACGGCACCTTCGGGTCGGGCCGGTGGAGCTGGTAGAGGGCGATCTGCTCGACGCCGAGCCGACGCAGGCTGCCGTCCAGCGTCTCGCGCAGGTGCTCGGGCCGGCCGTCGGGGCGCCACCGGTTGGGCCCGTCGCGCAGCAGCCCGCCCTTGGTGGCGATCACCAGGCCCTCGGGGTAGGGGCTGAGGGCCTCGGCGATGAGCTGCTCGCTCACGTCGGGCCCGTAGGCGTCGGCGGTGTCGATGAAGTCGACGCCCAGATCGACGGCCCGGCGCAGCACCCGGATCGCCCCGTCGTGGTCGTCGGGCGGCCCCCAGATGCCATTCCCAGTGATGCGCATCGCCCCGAAACCGAGCCGGTTGACCTTCAGCTCGCCGCCGATCGCGATCGTGCCGGCCGCGGCTGCGTTCGGTTCGTTGGCCATGGGGCCTCCCGGGGTCTCGCGGGGCTCGCAGTCCCCGGCACCGTAGCGGCGGGCCTCGGGGACGCCACCCGTGCCGGTCCCGCCACGTCTGTGGGGACTCCCCCGACTGGTCCCACACCCTGGTCAGGGGCCTCGCGGCCTATGCCCGGTCCCCGGACTCGGGCGGCGTCCCGGGCCGGCAGCCGCCGACGTGCGATCTGCCCGACCCCACCGGCCCGGGGACAGATCGGGGGAGCGTCAACGCGCATCGTGGTCACCGGGAGGCCACGAGGAGCGAGGAGCGGCGCCATGGTGTCGGTGTTCGATCTCTTGGAG
>JBKPAS010000124.1:0-8240 GCA_046744265.1 Actinomycetota bacterium | reverse complement strand
GGGCCAGGCGGTACAGGCCGCCCACGGTGAAGTCGGTGAGCAGGTCGATGAGGGCGTCGCGGTCCCAGCTCGGGTCCTCGGCCTGCCGCACGGCCACGCCCTCGGCCATGCCGAAGAACATCAGCGACAGCATCTCGCTGGCGGCCCCGACCTCGACGCCGAGGTTCCCCCAGCGCGACCGGGTCGACTCGGCCACCGTGGCCAGCACCCGGCGCCGGGTGTCGGCGACGGCCAGCATGGGCGGCTCCATGCCGCCCCGCTCGGCGTTGAGCAGTACGGTGACGGCCTCGCGGTCCTGCTCGAACAGCTCGAACACCGCCGTGAAGTTGTGGTGCACGTAGTCGCGCAGCTCGAGCTCGGCGGACTCGCGGAAGGCGGTGGTCAGGCGGTTGACGAACCGCTCGGCGGCGTCGGCCACGACGGCGATGAACAGGTCCTCCTTGCCGTCGAACAGCTCGTAGACGCTCGAGCGGGCCGTGCCCGCCTGGCGGGCGACCCGCTCGATGGTGGCACCGCTGTAGCCCTCGCCGGCGAACACCACCCGGGCCGCGTCGATGACCTGGCGGCGCTGCTCCTCGATCGGCAGGGCGCGGGGGCGGCCGGGACGGCGGGTGACGGGCCGCTTGCTCGCCGGCGCTCGGGGCCGCCTCGGCGACGGGATGTGGTCGTTGGGCTGATCGCCGCTGGCCATTCGTGGGACCTGCTGCCCGAAAGGGAGGTTTCCGACGCGTGTGTAGCCGGAACATACCGCAGGATCGTTGTCCCGTCCTGCCAATCGCGCGCGCTCAGCGTGGCGATCGCCCCGCTGCGTCGTCAGCTGCGGTTCAGCAGATCGCGGGCGATGTGGGTGATCTGGATCTCGTCGGTCCCGCCGTAGATCTGCAGCACCTTGGCGTCGCGCGCCAGCTGCTCGACCTGGAACTCGCTCATGTAGCCGTTGCCGCCGAACACCTGCACCGCCTCCATCGCCACCTCGGTGGCGGCGCGGGCCGAGTACAGCTTCATGGCCGACGCCTCGGCCAGCGTGAGCCCCCGCCCGGCCGCGGTCGCCTCGACGTGCCGGAACACGAGGTTCTCGACGTTGAGCCGGGCGACCTCCATGCGGGCGAGCTTGTCCTGGATGAGCTGGAACTCGCCGATGGGCTGGCCGAACTGCACCCGGTCGCGCGCGTACGCCACGCACAGGTCGAGGCACTGGGAGATGATGCCGAGGGCCATGGCGGCGACGCCCGAGCGCTCCATCGAGAACGTCGCCTTGGCCGCCGTGCGGCCGCCGGCAGGCACGTCCTCGGTCTCGCCGATCAGCCGGTCGCGCCCGACCCGCACGTCGTCGAGGAACAGCTCGCCGGTGGGCGAGCTGTGCAGGCCCATCTTGGCCAGCGGCGCCGACTGCGTGAGCCCCGGCATGCCCGAGTCGAGCACGAAGCTGAGCATCTTGCGCTCGGCGGGCGGGTTGCCCTCGTCGAGCTTGCAGATGAACACGATCGTGTCGGCGTAGGGACCGTTGGTGATGAACGTCTTGTTGCCGTTGAGGACGTACTCGTCGCCGTCGCGGCGGGCGGTGGCCTTCATCGAGCCGAAGGCGTCCGACCCGGAGCCGGGCTCTGTGATCGCCCACGAGCCGACCTTCTCGAGCGTGAGCAGCGGCAGGGCCCACCGCTGTTTCTGGGCGACGGTGCCGCGGCTCATGATCGCGGCCGGCGTGAGGCCCATGGACACGCCCATGGCCGTGACCATGCCCGGGCTCCAGCGGGACAGCTCGATGATCGGGATCATCTGGAAGGCGACGGCGTTGGCGGCCTCGCGGGGGTCGCGGGCCGGCTGGTCGGCCTCGGCTTGCTCGGCCTCCGCGGCCTCGGCGGCGTCGCCGGCCGCCTCCCGGGCGATCTGGCGCTCGAAGCGGTCGCGGGCCATGGCGTCGAGGCCGAACGTCGCGAACAGCTTGCGGAGGATGTCGTACGGCGGCAGGTCGCCGTGCTCGAGCTCGCGGTGGTGCGGCACGACCTCCTTCGCGACGAAGTCGCGGACAACCGCCCGGATCATCTCCTGCTCGTCGGTCCAGGCGAACACGGCGGCCTCCAGAGTTTTCGCAGTAGGGCTGCAACGACCCTACCCGCGCAACCGGAGGGGGAAGGGCCCCGGAAGGTGGCATCCTGTAGGGACCCCAAGGACCGTCTTCAGGAGCTGTGCGTGTCTTTCAGCGTCAAGGATCGGGTGGTCTACCCGCACCACGGTGCGGCCGTCGTCGAGGCGACCGAAGTCCTGACCATGCCCGATGGTGAGAAGAAGGACTTCTTCGTCCTGCGCATGACGCATGGCGATCTCACCCTCAAGGTGCCGGTCGATCGGGCCGAGGAGATCGGGATGCGCTACCCGATCAGCGTCGAGGACGTCGAAGACGTGTTCGAGGTGCTGGCGAAGAAAGACGTGCGCGAGCCGACCAACTGGTCCCGCCGCTTCAAGAACCACCAGGAGAAGCTCAAGTCGGGCGACGTGTACCAGGTCGCCGAGGTGGTCCGGAACCTGGCGCTGCGCGACGCCGACAAGGGCCTGTCGGCCGGCGAGAAGTCGATGTTCGTCAAGGCGCGGCAGGTGCTCGTGTCCGAGCTGGCGTTCGCCCTCGACATCAGCGAAGACGAGGCGATGGAGCGCCTCTCGAAGACCCTGGCCTGACTCCCGATTTAATCTCTCGCCCCACGGGCGGACGCAGCCTTCTACGAAAGGTCAGGGTGAGCGTGGAGCGACGAGAGCTGATGCGGACGGCCGCGGCTGGGGTAGCGGGTTTTGCCGGCGTCCAGCTGCTGGGTGGGACGGGCGTGGCGGGTGCCGTGGGTGCCGCTGGCGCGGCGAGTGCGGCGGGCGCAGGATTGGGCGCCGTGCGGCTGGCCTTCCTCTCGCACGTGAACGACCCGGCGACGACCAGCGTGTTCCCGGGCGACCCGGAGTTCACGCTCGAGACCATCGCCACGGTCCCGGTCGACGGCTTCTACCAGCAGTACGTGCGCGAGGCCGAGCACACCGGCACCCACTGGGGCGCGCCGGGCCACTTCCACGACGGGCGGCTGCTGGCCGACCAGCTCGACCCCGGCGACTTCTTCCTGCCGGCGGTCAAGATCGACATCCGGGCGCAGGCGGCGGCCGACCCCGACTACGGGGCCACGATCGCCGACCTGCGGGCCTTCGAGCGGCGCTACGGGCGCATCCCGCAGGGCGCGGCGGTGATCCTCTGGACCGGCTGGGACACGAAGTGGGGCACCGACGCCTACGCCAACCTCGACGCCGACGGCGTGATCCACCAGCCGGGGTTCACGCTCGAGGCGGCCGAGTGGCTCATCGCCACGAAGCGGCTCGACATCAGGGGCGCGCTGGGCACCGACACGTTCGGGCCGGACCGGGGCGTGGACGAGAACTACTCGGTGTCGACGGCGCTGTACGACCACCACCGCATCAGCCTCGAGAACATGGCCAACCTCGGCGCGCTGCCCCCGGCCGGCGCCTGGGTGCTGGTCGGCGGGCCCCGGAACCACGCCGGCTCGGGCTCGACCGCCACGATCTTCGGGGTCATCCCGGCGTGACGCCCGGCTGACGACCGGAGGGGGGAGGGCCGTGCCCTCCCCCCTCACCGGGCCGTGCCGGCCGCCGACGCCCTCGGGGGCGGCGGCAGCTCGCCGAGCAGGTCGGGCCGGTAGTGGACCGCCATGCCCTTGCCCCGGCGCTTGCCCGCGTACATGGCGCCGTCGGCCCGGTGGAGCAGGACGTCGGCCGTCAGGTCGGTCTCGCCCGGCCTCGGCTCGACCACGCCGATGCTGGCGCCCAGGGTGAGCAGGTGCCCGTCGATGCTGAACGGCTGGCGCAAGGCGGCGAGGATGCGCTTGCTCACGAGCGCCGGCATGTCGGGCGTGTCGCCCACGCCGTCGAGCACCACGGCGAATTCGTCCCCGCCCAGGCGGGCCACCGTGTCTGCGGCCCGCACGCTCCCCCGCATCCGCTCTCCCACCGCGTGCAAGAGCTGGTCGCCGGCGTGGTGGCCGAGCTCGTCGTTGATCGCCTTGAAGTCGTCGAGGTCGATGAGGACGAGCGCGAACGGGTGGCCGAGGTCGCGGTGCCGGGCCAGGGACTCGAGCAGCCGCTCGCCGAACAGCGTGCGGTTGGCGAGGCCGGTCAGCGGGTCGTGGTGGGCCCGGAAGGCCAGCTCGGCCTGGGCGGACGAGACCCGCTCGAGCAGCGCCGTGTTCTGCAGCAGCGTGACCATCTGGCGGACGAGCACGAGCCCGAGCACGATCCACGCCATGCCGGCCTCGACCGCGTCGATGCGGGCGTCGAGCGCGCTCTGCACGGCCACGACCACGCCGGTCAGCCCCACGAGCACGTACGGCAGCAGCAGGTGGGCCCGGTCGACGGTGCGGCTGTGCGTGGGCCGCGACCGCCGGTGGGCCGGCCGGTGGCCGACGACCGCCAGCCCGGCGATGGCGATCAGCAGCGGGCCGACGATGAAGCCGACGTTGGACGCCGGCGGCATCTCGTCCGCGCCGCTGCTGACCAGGTAGGCGAAGATGCTGTCGGACACGGAGATGCCGACCAGCCCGAGCCCGAGCAGCCACAGCTGCCCGCGCAGGTGCGGGGGGACGCGCCCGGTCACGGTCAGCAGCACCACGATCACGACCAGCATGAGGTCGGTCGTCGGGTAGGCGACGGCGACCACGAAGGCCGGCACCGTCGGCGCCACCGAGTGGACCGTCGCACCCAGGGCGGTCGCCCACGTGAGGATGAACAGCGACCCGACCACCACCAGGCCGTCGAGGAAGAAGACGACCGACCCGTGGCGCAACGAGTCGTCGGCGTGGGGCGGTGGCTCCGTCGCCAGCGACAGCAGTGCCGGCAGGGCCATGACCGGCATGGTCAGGTAGCCGACGTCGGCCCACGAGGGCGACGGCAGCGGCGTGTCGGAGAAGATCTGGTACCACGACCACAGGGCCTGGCCGAGGGTCCAGCCGGCCATGCCGATGCCCATCAGCCGCCGCCAGGTGCGCTCGGGACCCCGGACGCGGCGGGCGTTCCACAGGCATGCGGCCGCCGCGGCGGCGCCGGCGAGCAGCTGGGCCAGGTCGTCGACGACCACCTCGGCGTCGGGCGACAGGATGCCCGAGCTGTCGAGGAACACGACCAGCCCGACACCGCCGAACGCCGCGATCAGCCACGCGCGCACCCGTGTCGCCGTCATCGGCCCTCGGCCCTCCTGCCGGAGACGACGCGGTGTCACCTCGACCGTCACCTCGACCGCGTCCGTTCGTATGGTAGTGGCAGCCCCACGCGCTCGGTGGCGGCGCCGGCCGAGCCGGCGCCGGTCAGCCGCCGGGGCGGTGGCCGTGGCGAACGGCGTCCTGGACGAGGCCGATGACCCAGGTCAGGCCCCGGATCGCCTCTTTGGGGTCGAGCCGCCAGTCGGCCACGAGGCGCTCGTAGGCGACGACGCTCCACAGGACGTCGAGCGCGGCGGCGGCGAGGGCGCGGTCGGACTCCGGCCAGTCGCCGGTGAACGGGGCCACGGCGGCGAGCAGCGCCTCGCGCTGGCGCTCGCTGGCCGCCGTCGTCGTGGCGTCCCGGGCGGTGCGCGGCTCCAGCGGGAACGACGAGACGTAGCGGAAGATGCGGGCGGTCGCCTCCTGCAGGTCGTCGAGCCCGAGGCCCTCGAGGTCGACGCCGGCCTCGTCTTCCAGCCGGGCGAGCACCGCGTCGCGCAGGTCCCGCTCGGTGGCGAAGTGCCGGTAGACGGTCCGCTCGTTCACCCCGGCCCGCCCGGCGATCGCCCGCACGGTCAGGGCCGTCCAGTCCCACACCGGGGACTCGTGGAGGATCTCGGCACCCGCGGCGACGATCCGCTCGCGGGTCTCGGCCGCCCGCTGCCGGCGCAGCGGGCTGTCGTAGCGGCGGCGCTCCGGGACCGGCGAGCTCAGCTCGTCCCCCTCGTGGGCGTGACGACCGGCAGGGTCTCCCACCCCCGCACGGTCGAGGTCGACGCCAGGCGGGCGTTGTCGAGGTCGACCTCCCACTCGGGGAACCGGGCCAGCACCTCGTCGAGCGCCACCCGGCCCTCGAGCCGGGCGAGGGCGGCGCCGAGGCAGTAGTGGATGCCGTAGCCGAACGTGAGGTGCCCGCCGATCTCGCGGTGGATGTCGAAGCGGTCGCCGTCGGGGTACCGGCGGTCGTCGCGGTTGGCCGCACCGACCAGGAACAGCATGGCGCTGCCCGCCGGCACGGTCTGGCCGTACAGCTCGACGTCACGCGCCACGTACCGGCCGACGTGGGGCGCCGGGGGCTCGTAGCGCAGGATCTCCTCGATGGCGTTGGGGATCAGCGACGGGTCCTCGACGAGCCGCCGGCGCTGGGCGGGGTGGTCGCCGAGGACCTTCCCCGTCCAGCCGATGAGCCTGGTGGTCGTCTCGTTGCCGGCGCCGGCGATCACGTTGACGTAGGTGAGCACCTCGTCGCGGCTGAGCCGGCGGGTCGCACCGGTCTCGTCCTCGAACTCGGCGTGCAGCATCTCGGTCATGAGGTCGTCGGAGGGGTGCTCGGCCCGCCAGTCGATGTAGTCGGCGAACGCCTCGCCGGACACGAACCGCTCCTGCGAGTAGCGCATGGGCTTGCCTGGCTCGGTCCGCAGGGCGGCGTCGGACCGGTCGCGGATCGCCTCCTGGTCCTCCTCGGGGATGCCGAGCAGCATGCCGATCACCCGCATCGGCATCTGGGCGCCCAGGTCGCGGACGAAGTCGAAGTTGCCCGCGCCCACCAGCGGGTCGAGGCTGCGGGCGCAGAAGTCACGGACCTTCGGCTCGAGGGCGTTCATCTTCCTGGGCGTGAACACTCGGGACAGCAGGCCCCGGTGGATGGTGTGGGTCGGCGGGTCCTCGAAGATGAGGATCCCCGGGGGCATCTCGATGCCGGCCTTGATCAGCTCGAGGATGCCGCCCCGGCCCGAGATGTAGGTCCCGGCGTCGCGCAGCCCGCGCTCGACGTCCGCGAACCGGCTCACCGCCCAGAAGTCGTGGGCCTCGTTGCGGTAGAGCGGCGCCTCGTCCCGCAACCGGCGGAACACCGGGTAGGGGTCGGCGTCGATGTCGACGTCGTACGGGTCGTAGTAGACGTCGCTCGTGCTGGTCACGGTCATGGCCACCCCACCTCGGCACTGGTCGAATTCGTGTCACACACTATGGCATGAATTCGCGGCCCGGCGGAGGGTATGGCGCGCGACTTGCCCTGGACGTGAAACGAGACAGTATCGTTTCAGCGGGAGGTGCCGAGCGATGCTTTTGCAGCCGAGCCCCGATCAGGAGCTCTTCCGCGAGACGACCGTGAAGTACCTGCGCGAGCAGGTGCCGGTGGGCGAGCTGCGGCGGCGGCGAGACGACCCGGCCGGGTTCGACGCCGACTACTGGCGCCGGGGTGCCGACCTGGGCTGGACGTCGCTGCTCGTCGGCGAGGACCAGGGCGGCGGCAGCATCAGCGGCGACGGGCTCGTCGACCTGACGCTGCTCGCCCACGAGTTCGGGCGCCACGCCGCCCCCGGTCCCCTGGTTCCGGTCAACGTGGTCGCCGCGGCGCTGAGCCGGGCCGGCGACGCTCACACCGCGGTCGTCGCCGAGCTGCTCTCCGGGCAGGCGACGGCCGCGTGGTGCCTGGCCGAGCCCCGCCCCCACGACCGCCTCGGCGACGTGACCCTCGACGTGCAGGTCGACGGCGCCGACGCCGTGCTGAACGGAACCAAGCGCCCGGTCGAGTCCGCGGCTCAGGCCGCCCACCTGCTGGTCACCGGGCGTACGGGCGAGGGGCTCACGCAGGTCGTCGTGCCCGCCGATGCGCCGGGCGTCTCGATCTCGCCAATGCACACGGTGGACCTGACCCGCCGGTTCTCGGTGGTGGCCTTCGACGACGTGCGGGTCCCCGCCGAGCGGGTCGTCGGCGAGGTCGGCGGCGCCGACGCCGAGGTCGAGCGCCAGCTGCGGCTGGCGATCGTGATCAGCGCCGCCGAGGCGGTCGGGGCCATGCAGGCGGCGTTTGACATGACCGTCGAGTGGGCGTTCGACCGGTACTCGTTCGGCCGCCCCCTCGCCTCCTACCAGGCCCTCAAGCATCGGTTCGCGGACATGAAGTCGTGGCTCGAGGCGGCGCACGCCATCACCGACGCCGCCGCGGCTGCCGTCTCGGCCGGCGCTCCCGACGCCGCCGAGCTGACCAGTGCGGCC
>JBKPAS010000110.1:0-3391 GCA_046744265.1 Actinomycetota bacterium | reverse complement strand
GCTACCAGGTCTGCGAGGACGGATTCGTCGGGGTGTGCTCCGAGGTCGGGGCCATCGACGTGAGCGGGCACGGCCAGGTCGTGCGGGGCCGGCTCGGGCCCGGGCAGATGCTGTTCGTCGACCCGACCCGCGGCTTCCTCGACGACGACGCTTGCAAGCAGCGGGTCGCCGCCGGCGCGCCCTACGCCAAGTGGGCGGCCGACGGCTTCTACCGGCTGGCGCCCGGCGAGCCGACGCTCGAGGTGCCCGACGACCTCGTCCCGCGCCAGGCCATGCACGGCCTCACCAAGGAAGAGCAGTCGATGGTGCTGCGGCCGATGGCGAGCGACGGCTACGAGCCCACGTTCTCGATGGGCGACGATTCGCCGCTGCCCAACCTGGCGCCCCGGCCCCGGCGCGTCGGGCACTACCTGCGCCAGCGGTTCGCCCAGGTCACCAACCCGCCGATCGACCCGCTGCGCGAGCGCCTGGCCATGAGCCTGCGCACGCTGCTCGGCCCCCGGCAGCCGCTGCTGTCCGAGACGCCCGACGCCTGCCGCATGCTCACGCTCAAGTCGTTCTTCCTGTATCCCGGCGGGGTCGACAAGCTGCAGCTCACCGATCGGGCGCCGTGGCCGGTGATCCCGCTCGACGCCACGTTCCCGGTCGACGAGGGGCCCGACGGCCTGCGGGCGGCGGTCGACCGGCTGCGCGACGACGCGGTCAGCGCGGTCGCCGGCGGCGCGGGCACGCTCGTGATCGAAGACGGCGACGCCGGGCCCGACCGGGCGCCGGTCCCCTCGCTGCTGGCGGTCGGCGCGGTCCACCAGGCGCTGACCGACCGGCGGCTGCGGTCGCTCACGTCGCTGGTCGTCGTGGCCGACGACGTGTTCGACGTCCACGGCTTCGCCACGCTGCTCGGCTACGGCGCCGACGCCATCTGCCCGCGCCTGGCGCTCGCTTCGGTGGCCGCCGAGGCCGACCAGGGGGAAGACGGCGACGCCACGAGCCCCGAGGCCCAGGTCTTCTACCAGGCCGCGGTCGAGGCCGGCGTGCTGAAGATCCTGTCGAAGATGGGCATCTGCACGATCGACTCGTACCGGGGCGCCCAGATCTTCGAGGTCGTTGGCCTGGCCGCCGAGGTGGTCGACGTGTGCTTCACCGGCACGCCCAACGTGGTCGGCGGCATCGGGTGGACGGCGCTGGGTGAGGACGTGCTCGCCCGGCACCGGGCCGCCTCGGGCGAGCGGGTGGTGCTCGAGTCGCCCGGGTTCTACCGGGTCCGCAAGGGCGGCGAGCCCCACGCCAAGGACAAGGACACGGTCCAGGCGCTCAACGACCTGACCCTCGTCCAGGAGCAGCCGGCCGACGGCCAGACCCGCGAGATGCTGACCGCCCACCTGCTGCAGGCGGCGATCCGCTCCGAGTCGTCCGAGCGCTACGACGTGTTCGCCAAGATGGCCAATGACCGGCCGCTCATCGAGCTGCACGACCTGCTCGAGCTGGCCCCGGGCACGCCGATCCCGCTCGACGAGGTCGAGCCGGCCAGCGAGATCGTCCGCCGGTTCTCGACCGGCGCCATGTCGCACGGCGCCCTGTCGAAGGAGGCCCACGAGACGCTCGCCCAGGCCATGAACCTGCTGGGTGGCATGTCGAACTGCGGCGAGGGCGGCGAGGATCCCTACCGGTACCGCACCCGGGGCCGCGGCCGCGACGACAAGAACTCGAAGATCAAGCAGATCGCGTCGGGCCGCTTCGGGGTCACCCCCGAGTACCTGGCCCACGCCGACGAGCTGCAGATCAAGATGGCGCAGGGCTCGAAGCCCGGCGAGGGCGGCCAGCTGCCCGGCCACAAGGTGTCGGTCGAGATCGCCCGCCTGCGCCACACCCAGCCCGGCGTGGGCCTCATCTCCCCGCCGCCCCACCACGACATCTACTCGATCGAGGACCTGGCCCAGCTGATCTACGACCTCAAGCAGGTCAACGCCGCCCAGGTGTCGGTCAAGCTCGTCGCGGAGGACGGGGTCGGCACGATCGCCGCGGGGTGCGTGAAGGCGCTGGCCGACGTCGTGCACATCAGCGGCCAGAACGGCGGCACCGGCGCCAGCCCGCTGTCGTCGATCAAGCACGCCGGCATGCCGTGGGAGCTGGGCCTGGCCGACGCCCAGCGGGCGCTCGTCGACAACGGCCTGCGCAGCCGCGTGCGGCTGCGGGTCGACGGAGGCTTCCTGACCGGGCGGCAGGTCATCGTCGCCGCCCTGCTCGGTGCCGACGAGTACAGCTTCGGCACCGCGGCGATGATCGCCGAGGGCTGCATCATGCTGCGCGCCTGCCACCGCGACACGTGCAAGCCGGGGGTGGCCACGCAGCGTCCGCACCTGCGGGCAAACTTCACCGGCACGCCCGAGGGCGTGGCCGCGTACTTCCTATTCGTCGCCGAGGAGGTCCGCCAGTACCTCGCCCAGCTCGGCCTGCGCTCGCTCGACGAGGCGATCGGGCGGGTCGACCTGCTGCGGCAGCGTGTGACGGGGGTGTCCCGGGCCGACGCCATGGACCTGGCGCCGGTGCTGGAGCCGCCTTCTGTCGGCGGGCCCCGTCGGTTCGTCGAGCGGGTCGAGCTGCTCGACCCCCGGTCCGAGCTCGGCGACCAGCTGCTCGCCGACGCCTTCCGCCCGATCTGGGACGGCGACGACGTGTCGCTGTCGTATTCGATCGCGAACTCCGACCGGGCGATCGGGGCCGCGCTGTCCGGCGCCATCGCGTTGGAGTACGGCGAGCTGCCGCCCCGGGGCACGGCCCGGGTCCGTCTCGTGGGGACGGCCGGCCAGAGCTTCGGTGCGTTCCTGGCGCACGGGGTCGAGCTCGAGCTGACCGGCGAGGCCAACGACTACGTGGGCAAGGGCATGGGTGGGGGTCTCATCGTGATCCGGCGCCCGGCCAACGACGGGTCCGACGTGCCGATCCTCGCCGGCAACACGTGCCTGTACGGGGCGACCGGCGGCGAGCTGTTCATCGCCGGCGGCGTGGGCGAGCGGTTCGGCGTCCGGAACTCGGGGGCGGTCGCCGTCGTCGAGTCGGCCGGCGACCACTGCTGCGAGTACATGACCGGCGGCACCGTGGTCGTCACCGGCCCGGTCGGCGGCAACCTCGGCGCCGGCATGACCGGCGGCGAGACGTTCGTGTTCGACGACCGCTTCGAGCGGTTGACGTCCCGGCTCAACCGCGACCTGGTCGACGCGGTGCGTCCCGACACGGGGGCGCTCGACAGCGTGCGGTGGCTGATCCAACGGCACGCCGAGCTGACGGGGTCCGAGCGGTCGGCGCGCATCGTCGACGCGTGGGACGAGGCCGCCGAGCACGTCTGGCACATCCTCCCCAAGGACCAGGTGCGCCGTATCGAGGGCGGCATGGC
>JBKPAS010000093.1:0-8850 GCA_046744265.1 Actinomycetota bacterium | reverse complement strand
TCTCGGTGCTGGTCGACAGCTTCCGGCACCCGATCGACCCGCCGGGCAGCGTGGCCGACGGGGCCGAGGCCTGGCTGGCCCGCCTGGACCTGCGCACGCTGGTGACCAAGGACCAGCGGGTCCACGGCTCGCCGGTCCCGGGCCTCCTGCTGCTCGCCGCCTGGGTGGGCGCAGCCGCCACCGCCACGCTGCGCCGGCCCGACGCCGACCGCCGGCTGCGGCGCCTGCACGTCGTCGTGGGGGCGGCCCTGGCGCTGGGGCTGGTCTCGATCGTGCGGATCCCCGGCACGCTGTGGGACTACCTAGTGCTGTGGGCCTCGGGCACGACGGTGCTGGTCGTCGGCGCGGTGGCCTGGACCGTCGTCACGCTGGTCGAGCCGCTGAAAGCCCGGCCGGCCCGCGTGGCCGCTGCCGCGGGCACCGCCGTCCTCGCGGCCCTGCTGCTCGCCACGACCGTGTCGGCCAGCCACGACGCCGCCTACGCCCAGGTCCCCCAGCCGGGCGTGTCCCGCATCGACCGGAACCTGATCCCGTCGACGGTCGCGGCGCTCGAGTCCGGCACCGTCCCCGGCGGCGGGCGCGACGGCCACTACCTCGTCACCTGGGACGACGCCCTCACGCCCGGGCTCAACGGCTACGCCTTCCTGCTCGAGCTCGAGCGCCAGGGCTTCGACGCCGGCATGGAGGACGCCTGGCGCGTCGGCGCCCGTCCCCACCGCGTGATGTCCCGGGACGAGGCGACGGCGCTGGTCACATACGTGACGGGCTCCCATGTCGACGAGTGGCGCCGGCGGCCCGGGGCGGTGCTCGTCGCCGAGTACGAGCCGCCGGCGGCCGACCAGACCGAGTTCGCCCGCCTGCGGCGGCGGGCCATCGCGGCGATGCGGCGGGCCGGGCTCGACAACCTCGTCCCCGCCCTCGACCAGAACCTGCTGGGGACCGAGGCCTACGTGGGCATGCCGGCCGACGCGGTGGCGGCCACCCGGCGGATGCTGGACCTCGGCGCCCCCGCCGCCGTCTTCGTGACGGCCAACTCGTGACGGCCAACCGGCCCGGCCCGGCCAACTAGGCTGCCCCGTCATGCTCTGGTTCGAGCGCGCGGTCGTGGGGGCCCTCGTCACGAGCCCCGACCAAGCCGTCCGATCGTCGGTCGAGGCCTTCGTCGACGGCGCGCTCCGCGACATGCCCGAGACGCTGCGGGCGGGGGTCGCCGGTGAGTCCGTGCTGCTGGGGGCGATCGCCAGGGTGACGGGCGGCCGGAGCGAGGTGGACGCGGCGCGCGTCACCCGCCTGCTCGACCGCCTCGACGGCCTACCGCTGCCGCTGCTCGGCCAGTACCCCCGGCTCATGCGCTCGCTGGTGCTCATGGCCGAGAACGAACTGACCGCGGCGAAGGCGGGCTGATGGCGAGGTTGCAGACCGAGATCCTCGTCATCGGGTCAGGCGCCGGCGGCGCCGTGACGGCCGCCCACCTGGCCGCCGCCGGCCGCCAGGTCACGGTCGTCGAGGAAGGTCCGTGGATCGACGCGGACGCCCTCGAGCCGTTCTCGCTCGAGGAGATGGCGGCCAAGTACCGCCACCACGGCCTGGCGCCCGCGCTCGGCAACCCCGCCATCGTCTACGCCGAGGGGCGCTGCGTGGGCGGCAGCACCGAGGTCAACAGCGGCCTCTACCACCGCCTCCCCGACCACCTCGCCGACGAGTGGCGCACGACCTACGCCATCGACGAGTGGTCGCCCGAGATCCTCGGCCGCTACTCCGACCGCATCGAGAGCGAGCTCAGCGTGGCGTTCGTGCCGGGCGCGCCGCCGCCGTCGTCGGCCGTGCTCCAGCGGGGCGCCTCGAAGCTGGGGTGGCGCAACGTCGAGTTCGCCCGGGTCTTCGCCTACGACAACGAGGGCCGGGGCACCAAGCAGACGATGTCGCGCACGATGCTGCCCCGCGCCCTGGCGGCGGGGGCGACGATCGTGCCCGACTGCCGGGTCCTGCGCCTGGTGCGCGACGGCAGCCGGATCACGGGCGCCACCTGCCGCCGCCGGCACGAGGGCGGCGGCGTCGAGCGCCTCGACATCAGGGCCGACCAGGTCTTCGTGTGCGGCGGGGCCGTCCAGACGCCGGCGCTGCTGCAGCGCAGCGGGTTCCGCCGGGGCGTGGGCACCGGGCTCAAGCTGCACCCGACGGTGAAGATCGCCGCCCGGTTCGGACACCCCCTCGATCACGGTGACGTGCCCATGCACCGGGTGACCGAGTTCTCCCCCAACCTCACGATCGGCGGCTCGGCGAGCCGGCCCGGCCAGATCGCCATGGCCCTGGCCGACACCGGCGTGCCGTTCGACGAGGCGCTGGCCGACTGGGAGAACGTGTCGGTGTACTACGCGGCGATCCGCAGCGAGGGCGGCGGCCGGGTGGTGAGCGTGCCCGGGCTGCCGACGCCGTTCGTCACCTACACGTTGACCGAGGGCGACATGAGCCGCTTGGCCCGGGGCCTCATCCACCTGGGCGAGCTGCTGCTGGCGGCCGGGGCGATCGAGCTGTGGCCGTCGGTGGACGGGGGGCCGGTGGTCCACAGCGTGTCCGAGCTGGGCACGTGGTGGGACCGGGTGACCCGCCGGTCCACGGGGATCATGACCGTGCACCTCACCTCCAGCCTCCGCATGGGCGAGGACCGGCGGCGCGCCGCGGCCGACAGCTTCGGGCGCCTCCACCAGTCGGCCAACCTGCGGGTCAACGACGCCTCCCTGCTGCCGGAGGCCCCCGGCGTGAACCCGCAGGCGACGATCATGGCCATCGCCGCGCGTAACGTCGACCACTTCCTGTCCGGGGCGTGAGCCCGCGTCCCCTGTGAGCGAGACCGTGAGCACCGAGAGCCCCTCCCCTGTCCCCACGACCCCCGCGGCCGCCACCGCCGTCGTGACCGGCGCCGCCGGCTGGCTCGGCCAGAACCTGGTCCGCACGCTGGTGCGCGGCCGCGACCGGGTCCGCTGCCTGGTGCGGACCCCCGACGAGGCCGCCGCCCTGTCCGTCATCTCCCCCAAGGTCGAGGCCGTGGTCGGCGACGTGCGCGACCCGGCCAGCGCGGACGAGCTGTTCGACGGGGTGGGCGAGGCCGCGGTGTTCCACGCGGCCGCGGTCATCCACCCGGCGAAGTCGACCCGCGAGTTCTTCGACGTGAACGTGGGCGGCACCCAGATGATCGTGGACCGGGCCCGGCGGGCCGCCTCCACCCGGTTCGTCCACGTGTCGTCGAACTCGCCGTTCGGGGTCAACGCCTCGCCCGACGACGTGTTCACCGAGGACTCGCCCTACGACCCCTACATGGGCTACGGGAAGTCGAAGCACGAGGCCGAGCTCATCGTGCGCAAGACCCACGAGCGGGGCGACATCCCCACGGTCGTCGTGCGGGCGCCCTGGTTCTACGGGCCGTTCCAGCCGCCCCGGCAGTCGACGTTCTTCTCGGCCATCCGCAAGGGCACGTTCCCGCTGGTGGGCGATGGCACCCAGCGGCGGTCGATGGCCTACACCGACAACCTGGTGCAGGGCCTGCTGAAGGCCGAGGTGTCCGAGAAGGCGCCGGGCAACGCCTACTGGGTGGCCGATGCCCGGCCGTACTCGCTGAACGAGATCGTCGAGACCGTCGGCCTGGCGCTGGGCGACGAGGGAGTGCCGGCCAAGCCGCCCCGCGTCCGCCTGCCGCTGGCCGCGGCCCGCATGGCCGAGCGCATCGACGCCGCCCTGCAGGCCCGGGGCAAGTACCAGCAGGCGCTCCACGTGCTCGGCGAGCTGGGCCACACGATCGCCTGCGACATCAGCCGGGCCCGCGACGAGCTGGGCTACGAGCCCACCGTCGAGCTGCGGGAGGGCATGCGGGCCAGCATCCGCTGGTGCCTCGACCACGGGGAGCACATCTGATGGGCAGGACCGTCCTGGTGACCGGGGGAAGCGGGTACTTCGGCTCGATCCTCGCCGGCCTCGCCCTCGACCGGGGCGACCGCGTGCGCGTCCTCGACCTCAACCCGCCCGGCGACCGGGCCGGTGAGGTCGAGTTCGTCCAGGGCGACGTGCGGGACCTCGGCACGATGCGCGAGGCGTGCGACGGCGTCGACGTCGTCCTCCACAATGTGGCCCAGGTCCCCCTGGCCAAGGACCGCGAGCTGTTCTGGTCGGTCAACGTGACCGGCACGGCCAACGTGCTGCTCGCCGCCCGCGACGCCGGGGTGGCCAAGGTGGTGCACACCTCGTCGAGCGCCATCTTCGGCATCCCTGAGTCGAACCCCGTCACCGAGGACACGCCCGGCCGCCCGCTCGAGGCCTACGGCAAGGCGAAGCTCGAGGCCGAGCACCTGTGCCGCGACGCGGCGGACGCCGGGCTCGACGTCACGATTGTGCGGCCGCGGACCATCCTCGGCCACCGGCGCCTCGCCATCATCGCCGTTCTGTACGAGTTCGTGGCCGAGGGCGCGCCCGTCTACGTGCTGGGCAAGGGCGACAACCGCTACCAGTTCGTCCACGCCAACGACCTGGCCGACGCCGTGCTGCGCGCCGCGGACCGCGAGAAGCCGGCCGTCTACAACATCGGCGCCACCGAGTTCGGCACCATGCGCGAGACGCTGCAGGCGCTGTGCGACCGCGCCGGCACCGGGTCGCGGGTCCGCTCGCTGCCGGCCGCGCCGGCCCGGGTGGCGATGCGGGCCCTGGCCCAGGGCGGCATGGCGCCGTTCGCCCCCTACCACTGGCTGCTCTACAGCGAGTCGCTGTGGTTCGACACGACCCGAGCCCAGACCGAGCTGGGCTGGCGGCCCGAGCACTCGAACGCCTCGGCGGTCATCGAGTCATACGAGTGGTTCCTCGCAAACCGCGACCGCATCGGCACCACACAAGGCTCGCACCACCAGTCCCCCGTCAAGCTCGGCCTGCTCAAGCTGCTGAAGCGCCTGCCATGAGCGACGCGATCGACACGCTCGGCCCCGCCGAGGGCGTCGATCAGGAACCGTCCGCCGGCGCCCCCGCCGGGGCGGCGGACGGCGGCGGACCCGCCCGCCGCCGGCACATCCACCCCGCGCTGCTGGTCGGCGGGTTGCTCGGCGTCTTGGCCGTGCCGCTGCTGGTGGCCCTCGGGGTGCTGCACAGCCCCCGCTGGTACCCGCTGCTCGACCTGGCCCAGACCGAACTGCGGGTCCGTGACGTCGGCACCCGCCACTCGCCGCTGGTGGGCCTGGCCGGGCGCATCCAGGCCTACGGCCGGCAGGGCAGCCACCCGGGCCCGATCAGCTTCTGGGGCCTGGCCGCGTTCTACCGCCTGTACGGGGGGTCGTCGTTCGCCCTGCAGGCGGCCTGCGTCACGCTGCACCTGATCGCCATGGGCGGCATCCTGGCCGTCGCCTACCGCCGGGGCGGGGCGCGCCTGGCGCTGACGTTCGCGGCGCTCCTGGCGGTGCTCACCCATGCCTACGGGACCGGCACGCTGACCGAGGCCTGGAACCCGTACATGCCCGTCCTGTGGTGGCTGCTGTTCCTGGTCGCCATCTGGTCGGTGCTGGTCGACGACCTGGCCATGCTGCCGGTGGCGGTGTTCGCGGGGTCGTTCTGCCTCCAGACCCACATCTCGTACGCGGGGCTGGTCGGCGGCACGACCGGCCTCACCGTGGCCGTGCTAGCCGTCGAGGCCTGGCGCCGCCGGCGCGACGACCCGGCCGCGGTCCGCTCGCTGCTGCGGTGGGGGGCGCTGTCGGCCGTTCTCGGCGTCGTGCTGTGGATCCCGCCGGTCATCGACCAGATCGTCCACGACCCCGGCAACGCGTCGATGATCGTCGAGAACTTCCGGAACCCGTCCGACGACTCTGTCGGCATGCGGGTGGCCGGCGAGATGTTCGGTGTCCACCTGAACGTGTGGCGGCTGATCGCGGGCGAGAGCGCGATCACCGGCTCGGCGATCCCGGCGCTGGTGCTGCTGGCGGTGTGGGCGGCGAGCGCGGTCGTCGCCTGGCGGCTGCGCCACCGGCTGCTCGTGCGCCTCCACGCCCTGCTGGCCGTCGTGCTGGTCCTCGGCCAGATCTCGCTCAGCCGGGTGTTCGGCGGCGTCTGGTACTACCTGGCCCTGTGGGCGTGGGGCATCACCGCGCTCATGCTCGTGGCGATCGTGTGGACGATCGGCGCGACGCTGGCCGCCCGGGGCTCCTGGCCGCCGCCCCGCCTCGGCACCCAGCGGGCGGCGCTGGCCGGCACGGCCGCCCTGCTCGCGGTGTTCCTGGCCTTCACCACCCTGTTCACGGTCGACGCCTCGCACGCCGAAGTGCCGGCGGCGAGCCTGTCCCGCCAGCTGAGCCGGCTGGCGCCGGACACGGTCGCCGCGCTGCGGTCCGCCGACGTGCCCGGCGGCGGCCGCGACGGCCGCTACCTGGTCACGTGGACCGACCCGGTCGGCATCGGCGCCACCGGGTTCGGGCTGCTGCTCGAGCTCGAGCGCGAGGGCTTCCACGCCGGCGTGCCCGCGTTCCACGCGACCGGCGCGGTCCCCCACCGGGTGCTCGACCCCGGCGAGGCCACGGCCGAGGTCCACCTGGCGGTGGGCAGCAACGTGGCGCAGTGGCGGGCCAACCCGCAGGCCGTCGAGGTGGCGACGGCGAATCTGACCGACGCCGAGCAGGCCCGCTACGACAGCCTCAAGGCGCAGATCGTCGAGCAGATGCACCAGGCCGGGCTCGACGACTTGGCCGGCAACATCGACGACGCCATGATGGCCGTGGCCATCGACCCGCGGTTGTCGACCGACGTGCAGCACATGATGGAGCGCCTCGCGGCCATCGGGCAGCCCGCCGCCGTGTTCGTCGCCCCGCCGTCGGGCGCCTAGCACCGTTTGTAAGGGGTCCTAAAGGGCGCACCGTGGACGCCCGGCCATGAGATAACCTGACCTTTCCTCGGATCGGGGGTTGGGCAACGGCGCCCGCTTCGCCTCAGCGTCGACGCGGAAGTCGCCCCCCACCCCATGTCCCAGCGAGTTGGACACGCCGCCCTCGCATCAGCACGCTTGTGGCTGATCCGCGGCCGGCGCTCCCGCTCGCCGCTCCGGCAGGAGGTGCGCGCCCTTGCTACCCCGCACGACCCGCGAGATCGACGCCTGCGGCATCGGCTTCGTCGCCGACGCCAAAGGCCGCGCGTCCCGCGACATCGTCACGGCGGCGCTCCGGGGTTTGGCGTGCGTCAAGCACCGCGGTGCGGTGGCCGCCGACGCCCGCACCGCCGACGGGTCGGGCATCCTGCTGCCCATCCCCGCGGCCATCTTCGGCGAGCGGACCGGGGTCGCCGTGCTGTTCGTCCGCGGCGACGATCCCCGCGCTGAGGTCGAGGCCGCCGCCGAGGCCGAGGGTCTGACCGTCACGGGCTGGCGCGAGCCGCCGACCGACCCGAGCGCGCTCGGCGACCTGGCCCGGCAGACCGCCCCCCGGTTCCTGCACGCCCTGTTCCAGACGGCCGACCCCGCCCAGCGCGACGACGAGCGCCGGGCCCTGCGGTTCCGGCGCCGCATCGAGCGGTCCGTCACCGGCGCCTACGTCGCGTCGTGCTCGTTCTCGACGCTGGTCTACAAGGGCCTGTCGCCGGCCGACCACGTCGCCGACTTCCACCTCGACCTGGCCGACGACCGGTTCGCGGGCAGCTTCGCCATCTTCCACCAGAGGTTCTCGACCAACACGCTGTCGACGTGGGAGCGCGCCCAGCCGTTCCGCACCCTGTGCCACAACGGCGAGATCAACGCCCTGTGGGGCAACGAGCGGCGCATGCGGGGCCGCGCCACGCTCGGCACCGAGACGGTCGGCCTCGGCGACGAGGAGCTGTTCCGCCCGCTGATCGACGACGGCGCCTCCGACTCGGGCAAGCTCGACGCCACCGTCGAGTTCCTGACGCGGGGCGGGCGCGACATCCGCCACGTGATGGCGATGGTCCTGCCCGAGGCCTGGGAGAACGTGACCGACATGGACGCCGAGGTCCAGGGCTTCTACCGCTACCACTCGGGCCTCATGGAGCCGTGGGACGGCCCGGCCGGCGTCATCTTCACCGACGGCGTGGGCGTGGGGGCACGGCTCGACCGCAACGGGCTCCGTCCCCTGCGCTACCAGGTCTGCGAGGACGGGTTCGTGGCCGTGTGCTCCGAGGTCGGGGCGATCGACGTGAGCGGGCACGGCCAGGTCCTGCGGGGCCGGCTCGGGCCCGGGCAGATGCTGTTCGTCGACCCGACCCGGGGCTTCCTCGACGACGACGCCTGCAAGCAGCGGGTGGCGGCCGGCGCCCCCTACGCCAAGTGGGCCGCCGACGGCTTCTACCGGCTGGCGGCCGGCGAGCCGACGCTCGAGGTCCCCGACGACCTCGTCCCGCGTCAGGCCATGCACGGCCTGACCAAGGAAGAGCAGTCGCTGGTGCTGCGGCCGATGGCGAGCGACGGCTACGAGCCCACGTTCTCGATGGGCGACGACTCGCCGCTGCCCAACCTGGCGCCCCGGGCCCGGCGCATCGGCCACTACCTGCGCCAGCGCTTCGCCCAGGTCACCAACCCGCCGATCGACCCGCTGCGCGAGTCGATCGTGATGGCGCTCGACTCCTACCTCGGCCGCCGCGGCTCGCTGCTGGCCGAGACGCCCGAGCACGCCGAGCTGGTCCACGTCGACCACCCGCTGCTGCTCCCCGAGGAGATCGCGGCGCTGCGCAAGATCGACGACCCGCCCCACCGGGCCGTGACCCTCTCGGCCGTCTTCGACCCGGCCGGCGGCGCGGCCGCGCTCGAGCGCGCGCTCGACGACCTCGTCGCGGCGGCCGTCCACGCGGTCGACCAGCGCAACACGATCCTGATCCTCTCCGACC
>JBKPAS010000075.1:0-7261 GCA_046744265.1 Actinomycetota bacterium | reverse complement strand
GTGCGCGACTCCGACGAGGGCCGGGACCTCGAAGTGCTGCTGCTCGAGCGGCTCGCCGCGGCCGCCCGCGGCCGCGGGATCCGGCGCCTGCTCGTGCGGGTGAGCCCGATCGACCGCCGGCTCATCGAGCGTCTCGACGACTCACCGTTCGACGTCTGCCGCAGCTACCACGGCGGGATCGTCACGATCGCGCTGCGCCTCGACCCCTACGCCTGACGCCTGAGCGGCGGCCGGCCGGCACCGACGGCCGACCGGCCGGACCCGTCACCCGCCCTGCTCGGCGGGCTGGAACAGCTCGACGACGTTGCCCGACGGGTCCTCGATCAGGATCTGCGAGCCGCCGGGCCCCTTCACCACGTCGTTGCGGAACGGCACGCCCTCGTCGCGGAGCCGGTCCACCTCAGCGGTGATGTCGTCGACGAGCAGGTGGATGCGGTTCCAGCCGCCCGGGCCAGGCTTGGCGCCGTCGGGCATCGGCCGCCCGGCCGAGCTGGACGGGCCGCTGAGCAACAGCCGCAGGTTGCCCCGCATGACGTCCGCAAAGGCCGGCGCGGCGCTCATGCGGACCTCGAAGCCGAGGTGCTTGGTGTAGAAGTCGATCGACGCCTGCACGTCGTCGACCATGTAGCGGACGTTGACCATCTCGGCGGGTGTCGTCATCGTTCCCTCTCCGTTGGTTGTCGGGTCGCCGCCCCGGCAGGCGCGGCGGGCGCCGCGGGCGCCGCCAGCGCGGCGAGCAGGAACCCGATGCGGGTCTCCAGCTCGTCAGCCGTCTGCCGGAAGGCGGGATAGCTCGCCTCGTCGCTGTCGCCGTCGGCGGCCGCGGCGGGATCGGGGATGCTCCAGTGGATCGCCTCGGGCCCGCCCGGGAACTCGGGACAGACCTCGCGCACCCGGTCGCACAGCGTGATCACCCGGTCGAAGCGCTGCTCGGCGAACACGCTCAGGTGCTTCGGCTCGTGGCCGGCGAGGTCGAAGCCCCGCTCGGCCATCACGCGCACGGCGTTCGGGTGCAGCGGCTTGGGCCGGCTGCCGGCGCTGAACGCCTCGACCGCACCGCCCGACCGGGCCCGCATCAGCGCCTCGGCCATCTGCGACCGGGCGCTGTTGCCGGTGCACAGGAACAGCACCCGGGCACCCCTGGCGCCCCCGGACCGGTCGTGGTCGACCGGCGGTGGGACCAGGCGCAGGCCCGGGTGCAGCGCCGAACCGGTGGCGACCAGCATCGCCCGGACCTGGCTCAGGTCGAGGATGTAGTAGGTGTCGCGCCCGTCGGCCGAGCTGCGCCGGGCCGACACCAGCCGGCCCTGCCGCAGCTTGCCGAGGTGGTACGAGACGAGGTTCTGCGCCTCGCCGACCAGGCCGGTCAGCTCGTGGACCATGCGGTCGCTGCGGGCCAGCTCGCTCACCAGCCGCCAGCGCAGCGGATGCCCCGCGAGCTGCAGGAAATCCGGCGGCGACAGAGCATCTCTCGAACTCACGCCTCCATTACTACATCAATTTGCATCGATAGATCAAGTGTAATTGATGCAAGCTCAGGCGTTCGTCTCGACCCGGTCGCGGGCCTCCTGGGTGCCGGCGGCCTCGCGGGCGCAGTGGGCGCAGCAGTAGAAGTGGCCGTCGACCTCGGTGCCGTGGCCGATCACCCGGCACCCGCAGTGCTCGCAGATCGGCGCCATCAGGTGGATCGCGCACTCGAAGCTGTCGAACACGTGCCGCTGGCCGGCGGCCGTGATCTCGATGGCCTTGTCGTAGTCGTTCCCGCAGACCTCGCATGTCGCCATCGGCTCACTCCCCTCGCTCGGACCTTCGGTCGGGTACCCGACCAACCGACCGACAAACAGGAGGCCGTGTCAGGGGTCCCGGCCCGGGTAGCGACCGCGTCATGGCCGCATCTGTCGAGCGAGCCGTCCGTGTCCCGCAGGGCCAGGCCGTCATCGACGGCGACCTCGCCGTGCCCGACCACGCCGAGGGGCTGGTCGTCTTCGCCCACGGCACGGGCAGCGGCCGGCGCAGCCCCCGCAACCGGTTCGTGGCCGGGGAGCTGCAGCGCGCCCGGCAGGCGACCCTGCTGCTCGACCTGCTGACGGCCGAGGAGGAGCAGATCGACCTACGCACCCGCCACCTGCGGTTCGACATCGGGCTGCTGGCCCGCCGGTTGCTGGCCGCCGCCCGGTGGGTGCAGGACGAGCCGGACCTGTCCGACCTCCCGCTCGGCTACTTCGGGGCCAGCACGGGCGCGGCCGCCGCGCTGATCGCCGCCGCCGACGAGCCCGACCTGGTCGCGGCCGTCGTGTCTCGGGGTGGCCGGCCCGACCTGGCCCGGGACCGGCTCGAGCGCGTCCGGTGCCCCACGCTGCTGATCGTGGGCGGGGCCGACGAGGCCGTCCTCGACCTGAACCGCCACGCCCTGTCCCGCCTGGGCCGGGCCGCGGCGATGCTCGAGGTGGTGCCCGGCGCCACCCACCTGTTCGAGGAGCCCGGCGCCCTCGAGGCGGTCGCCCACCTCGCCGGAAGCTGGTTCACGACCCACCTGGCCGGCGGCGGCCGCTCCTAAGCCGAGGGCCCCTACAGCGGCGGGGCCGTGAAGCCGGGGCCGGCGGCCTCGTCGATCAGGCGGGCGACGTCGAGCAGGCGCAGGTCGGACAGGAACGGCCCGACGGCCTGCACGCCCACCGGCAGCCCCGCCGCTGTCGTCCCCGCCGGCAGGGTCACGACCGGCAGCAGGACCGACCCGATCGCCCCGCACCAGGCCATCGCGACCATGTGGGGGACCTGGGTGCCGTCGACGTCGATCACCCGCTCGGGGATCGGACGGTCGACGTCGTGCGGGAAGGCCGCGGTCGGCATGACCGGGGCGAGCACCGCGTCGTAGCCCTCGAACAGGCGCGCCCAGGCGGCGCGCTGGTGCTGGCGGGCCTCGTCGGCCCGGGCCCAGGTGCGGTACCGGCTGGCGAGGGCCCGGCCGGCGTTGACCATCGGGTCGTCGCCGTCGATTCCCTCGAGCTGGGCGAAGGCGGCGAACTCCTCGTCGTCGAGGGCGGCGCCGAAGATCGGCAGGACGAGGTCCTGCCACGCGCGCAGCCCGTCGGCCAGGGGCACGGGCAGCGGCACCGCATCGACCCGGGCGCCGACGTCGGCGAGTCGGCCGGCGAGCGCATCGAGGGCCGTGCGGACGTCGCCGGCCAGCGGCAGCAGGTCGCTGCCCTCGTCGAACACGGTGGCGATGCGCAGGTCGCCGACCGCCAGGCCCCCACCCCCCTGCCCGCCGACCGGCGGACCGGCGGCCGCCGCCCCCGCGGCCAGGTCGAGGCGCCAGGCGGCCGCATCCGAGGGGGACGGCCCGGCGATCACGGTCAGCCCCGTGCGGAGGTCGTCGAGGCTGCGGGCGATCGGGCCCCCGGCGTTCACGTCCGCCTCGAACAGGCTGCGCGGCGGACCGGGGATGTGGCCCCGGCTCGGCACCAGGCCCCACGAGGGCTTGAGCCCGTACACGCCGTTGTAGTGGGCCGGGTTGCGGATCGACCCGCCGATGTCGCTGCCGAGCTCGAGCGGGGTGAGGCCCGCGGCAACCGCCACTGCCGCCCCGCCCGAGGACCCGCCGGCGGTGCGCGCGGTGTCCCACGGATTGTTGGTGACGCCGTGGACCTCGTTGAACGTCTGCCAGTCGCCGGCGTACAGGGGCGTGTTGGTCTTGCCGAACACGATCGCCCCGGCGGCCTTCAGGCGGTCGACGGCGACGGCGTCCGTGGCGGGGACGTGGTCCTTCAGCTCGGGGGCGCCCGAGGTGGTCACCAGGCCGGCGGTCTCCCACACGTCCTTGACCGTCATGGGCAGGCCGTGGAGGGGGCCGAGGCCATCCCCGCCAGCTCCCGCGGCCGCGCGTGCGTCGTCGGCCGCCTGTGCGGCCTCCCGGGCCCGGTCCACGTCGAGGGCGACGACGGCGTTCAACGCGCGATCGTGCTGCTCGACGCGCCCGAGCAGGTGGTCGAGCAGCTCGCGGCTCGAGACCGTCCCGGCGTCCAGGGCCTCGACGAGCTGGCCCGCGGTGGCGTAATCGAGATCCACGAGTCCGACCGTAGACCCCGGGCCTCGTCCTAGGCTGGGTGGGTGCTCATCGGATCTCACGTCAGCCCCGACGATCCGCTCGCCACCGCCGCCGCGGAGGGCGCCGATGTGGTGCAGATCTTCCTCGGCAACCCCCAGAGCTGGCGGGCGCCCAAGCCGCGCGACGACGCCACCCGGCTCCGCGAGTCGGCGGTGCCGATCTACGTCCACGCGCCCTACCTGATCAACGTGGCCTCGGCCAACAACCGGGTGCGCATCCCGTCGCGCAAGATCCTGCAGCAGACGTGCGACGCCGCCGCCGAGATCGCGGCGACCGCGGTCATCGTCCACGGCGGGCACGTGACCGGCGACGACGAGGTCCAGGCCGGCTTCGAACGGTGGGTCAAGGCGCTCGAGCGCCTCGAGACCGAGGTCCCCGTCTACCTCGAGAACACGGCCGGCGGCGACCACGCCATGGCCCGGCACTTCGACACGATCGGCCGGCTGTGGGACCACATCGGCGACCGGGGCATCGGGTTCTGCCTCGACACCTGCCACGCCTGGGCGGCCGGCGAGCAGCTCGTCGACGCGGTCGACCGCATCAAGGCGCTGACCGGCCGCATCGACCTGGTCCACTGCAACGACTCGAAGGACCCGTCGGGCTCGGGGCGCGACCGCCACGCCAACCTGGGCACCGGCGAGATCGACGTCGACGTGCTTGTCGCCGTCGTGGAGGCGGCCGGCGCCCCGGTGATCTGCGAGACGGCCGACGAGGGCCGGAAGGATGACATCGCCCTGCTGAAGGACCGCACGACTTCGTGATCTCGGACATCTGACGCCCCGTCAGATAGTGTCGCCGGGCGTGGACCTCCGGGACACCGCCGACGATCGCACCTTCCGGGACGAGGTGCGCACGTTCCTCGTCGACAGCCTCGACGGGGAGTTCGCGTCGGTGCGGGGCCGGGGCGGTCCGGGTGACGAGCACGCCCTGTTCGACGAGCGGCTCGCCTGGGAGCGGCACCTCGGCGCCCAGGGCTGGACCTGCGTCGGCTGGCCCAAGGAGCACGGCGGCCGCGGCCTGTCCCTGCGCCAGCAGGTCATCTACTTCGAGGAGTACGCCCGGGCCCGGGCCCCCGGCCGGCTCGGCATCGTCGGCGAGGGGCTGCTGGGGCCGACGCTGATCGCCTTCGGCGACGCGGCGCAGCAGCGGCGCTACCTGCCGCCGATCGTGGCGGGGGAGGAGCTGTGGTGCCAGGGCTACTCCGAACCCAACGCCGGTAGCGACCTGGCCAACCTGTCGACGACGGCGACGCTCGAGGGCGACCAGTGGGTGATCCACGGCCAGAAGGTCTGGACCTCGCTCGCCCACTGGGCCGACTGGTGCTTCGTGCTGGCCCGCACCAACCGTGAGGCACCCAAACACAAGGGCATCTCGTACCTGCTGGTGCCGATGCGGCAGGCGGGTATCGAGATCCGGCCGATCGTGCAGGTCACCGGCGACAGCGAGTTCAACGAGGTGTTCTTCGACGGCGCCCGCACCGGGCGGGACGAGGTCGTCGGCAGCGTGGACGACGGCTGGCGGGTGGCGATGGGCACCCTGGCGTTCGAGCGGGGCGCCTCGACGCTGGGCCAGCAGATGAACTTCCGGACCGAGCTCGACGCGATCGTCGACGTGGCCCGGCGGACCGGCGTGGCCGACGACCCCGTCGTGCGCCAGCGGCTGGCCCGGGCCCACATCGGGCTGGAGATCATGCGCCTGAACGCCCTGCGGACGCTGGCCGGCAGCGAGCGCGGGGCGCTGGACCGCGCCGCGATGGTGTCGAAGCTGTACTGGGCCTCGTGCCACCGCGGCCTGGGCGAGCTGGCGATGGACGTGCTGGGCGCCGCCGGGACCGTGGGCGGGGAGGCGGGGGCGGGCTCCGGCTACGACCCGACGCCCCTGCAGCGCCTGTTCCTGTTCTCGCGGGCCGACACGATCTACGGCGGGTCGAACCAGATCCAGCGCAACGTCATCGGCGAGCGGGCGCTCGGCCTGCCGAAGGAGCCCCGGTGAACATCGATCGAACCTGCCCCCGAAACCGTCGTGTCCACGACGGTTTCGGGGGCGAGAACGGGGGGCGGCCGTGAGCGGCACCGGTCCGGTGAGCCCGCCGCCGGTCCCCAAGGAGCCGCCCGGGCACGGGCTGCTCGGCGGCAAGGTCGCGACCGTGACCGCCGCGGCCGGGACGGGCATCGGCTCGGCCACCGCCCGCCGGCTGCTCGCCGAGGGCGCCACCGTGGTGATCAGCGACACCCACGAGCGGCGGCTGGGCGAGACGGCGGCCGAGCTGGCGTCCGTCACCGCCGACGGCGAGCCGCCGCTCGCCATTCCGTGCGACGTCACGAACGAGGACCAGGTCCAGGCCCTGTTCCGGGGCGCCGTCGACCGCCACGGCCGCATCGACGTGGTCGTGAACAACGCCGGGCTCGGAGGCACCGCCGAACTGGCGGACATGACCGACGAGCAGTGGCACAAGGTCGTCGACGTGACGCTGACCGGCACGTTCCGGTGCACGCGGGCCGCCCTGGGCATCCTGCGCCAGCAGGGCTCGGGCGTGATCGTCAACAACGCCTCGGTCCTCGGGTGGCGGGCGCAGGCCGGCCAGGCGCACTACGCGGCGGCCAAGGCCGGCGTGATGGCCCTCACCCGCAGCGCGGCCGTCGAGGCGGCGCCGTTCGGCGTGCGGGTCAATGCCGTGGCGCCCAGCCTGGCGATGCACCCGTTCCTGGCCAAGGTGACGAGCGACGAGCTGCTCGAACAGCTCGCGGCCCGGGAGGCGTTCGGCCGCCCCGCCGAGCCGTGGGAGGTCGCCACCGTGATCGCGTTCCTGGCCAGCGACTACTCGACCTACATGACGGGGGAGGTCGTGAGCGTCAGCTCGCAGCACCCATGACGACCGCACACGCCCAGACGGTCTTCGAGTCGCTCGACGAGGTGCGGGCGGCCGTCGGCCGGCCGCTCGGCGTCACCGACTGGCTCGAGATCACCCAGGACCGGGTGGACGAGTTCGCCGCGGCGACCGGCGACCACCAGTGGATCCACGTCGACGTCGAGCGGGCACGGCGCGAGAGCCCCTACGGCGGGCCGATCGCCCACGGCTACCTCACGCTCGCCCTCACCAACCTGCTCATGCCACAGCTCGTGGAGGTCCGCGGCGTGTCGATGGGCATCAAC
>JBKPAS010000105.1:0-5140 GCA_046744265.1 Actinomycetota bacterium | reverse complement strand
GTCGAAGGCGATGCCGTCGTTCGGGACCCGCAGCGCCACGGCCAGGGCGGCGATGCCGCCGGCGATCGACCAGACGAGCAGCGACAGGCGGCCGACCGGGATGCCGAGCAGCCGGGCCCGGTCCATGTTGTCGGCCATGCCGCGCACGGCGGTGCCGGCCTCGGTCCGCAGCAGGAACCACGTCAGGGCCGCCAGCACGACGGGCACCACGACGAGGATGGCCAGGTCGTTCCCGTTGAAGATCATGGGGTCGACGGTGACCTCGATGTGGTCCCACGGCGTGTCGACCCGGTTGAGGATCTCACTGACGTTGAACCAGTCGAGCAGGTAGGGCGTCATGCCGGGCAGCGCCTGGGCCAGGCCGATCGTCGCCACCGTGAGCACGAGCCGGGGCGCGTTGGCCAAGCGGCGGATCCCCACCACCTCGAACAGCGCCCCCACGCCGACGCCGGCGGCGACGCCGAGAGGCAGCGCCACGGGCCAGGGCGTGCCGTGCTGGCTGGTGGCGCCGGCTGCGACCCCAGCGCCCATGATGCCCATGGCGCCGTAGCCGAAGTTGATGACCCGGCTGGTGCGGTAGGTCAGGACGAGGCCGATGGCCATCAGTCCGGTGGCCGTGCCGACGACCGCGCCGTACAGCACGACGCCGAGCGGCATGGCGCCGGGTGCCAGCTGGGTCGCGGCCAGGACCGCCGCCGTCCCGGCGACGGCGACGCCCGCCGTGGACATGGCCGACGCGTTGTTCCTCACTGGAAGACCTCCGGGTCGCCCTCGGGCACCTGACCGATGCGGTAGCGCCGGCCGTTGTCGGCGTAGGTCCCCGGCGCGGCGTCGAACGGCGACGTCCGGTGGGGGTCCCACCAGATCTCCCGCAGGTCGACGATGGGCGTGTAGTGGTGGGGGCTCCAGTCCCAGGTGCCGCCCACGCCAGTCCCGCCCGGGTAGGCGAACATACCGGTCTCGAACGTCTCGGGCGTGAGGTCGGGGCCCGCCATCTGCACGCCGATCGCCAGCGGCAGGAGCTGCTGGTAGACCTGGTCGACGAGCAGCGAGGGCTCGTCGTTCCGCACCGACTTGTAGGCCCGGTAGGCGTCGCTGGTACCGAAGCCGGGCTGGGGGGCGAGCGCGCTGCCGCCGAACGCCCGGTCCCACTGGCCCGGTGCCGCGGCCTCGATCATCTGGCCGACGAGGTCGAGGTCGACGTAGCCGGCGCCGATCACCAACCACTCGGGGTGGTAGTTCTGGGCGTTGGCCTGCTTGGCCAGCGACACCAGCATGAGCGGGTCGCCGGCGAAGGAGACGGACGTGATGCCCTCGCTCTTGAGCTTGGCCACCATGCCCGGCGCCTGGATCTCGGTCTGGGTGAGGTCGAGCACGTAGTCGACCCGCTCGTCCATGTGGTGGCCGGCGTCCTCGAGGATCCGGAGGCCGGCGTCGACGCACTGCTGGTACTCGAGGTTGTTGGGGGCGATGATCGCCATCTTGCGGGGGCGGCCGGAAAGGTCACTCCCGGCGTACCGTGCCGGCCGCCCCATCAGCTGCTTGACCGCGATCTCGCTCGCCCCCTGGGACACGGTGGTGCAGTCGGGCACGCTGCTCCAGGTGTAGGGCCGGCGGTCGTTGAACCACTCCTGGGACATGTACGGCGCCCCGAAGTTCATGACCTCGTTGCGGGCCAGCGCGTCGGCGTAGGGCTGGCTGAGGGCGGTGATGTCGGCGAACGCCCCGATCTCGTCGACGACCCGCAGGGCGTCGTTGGTCGCCGCCTCCTGGCCCCCGCCGAACAGCTCGCCGGTGAGCGTGCCGCGGCCCTCGAAGCCCCGCAGGACCAGCTTGCGGCCGTAGAGCTGGTAGTTACGGTTGAAGTACTCGACCAGGCCCTGGGCGGTGCGCTCGAGGTCCTCGTTGGTCTCGTCGAACGGCATGCCGGCGAGCTGGGCGAGCAGGCCGACCGCGTTGGGCTCGGCGGTGACGCGGTAGCTGACCGTGATCTCGTCGCCGGTCACGCCCCGGGTCGTGGCGCCGCCGTTGTCGCCCGCGAACGTGAAGCAGGGCGGCGCGTAGTCGGCGTCGACCTGCGTGTCGCGGCCGCCGCCGCACGGCGCCACGCCCGCCCCCCAGCCCGAGGCCGCCTGGCCGTCGGGGACCTCCCGGGCGGCGATGTCACCGGCCGAGGCGATCTCGTCGGGTATGCGGCTCGGCACGACGACGACCATCGCCGCGGCGAGCGCGGCCCCCATGGCGAGCGGGGCATATCCGCCCAGCAAACGCGTGCGGGCGCGTGGGTGAGCACCAGATCGGTCCCTCGCCATCCGTTCCCCCCAAGCTGGCTGACGGCGGCCTTACAAACTAACCACGGGTAATGGTGCCGTGTCACGCCGAGTGCACTGTCGGGCCCTCTGAGCGCTCGTCAGGACTTGGCGCGCTTGGCGGCGCGGGCCCGGGTGGCCTGGTCGAGGACGACCTTGCGGAGGCGGACGGACTTGGGCGTGACCTCGACGCACTCGTCCTCGGCGATCAGCTCGAGCGCCTGCTCGAGCGACAGCGTGCGGGGCGGGATCAGCTTCTCGAAGCTCTCGGCCGTCGACGACCGGATGTTGGTGAGCTTCTTCTCCTTGGTCGGGTTCACGTTCATGTCGTCGGGGCGGGCGTTCTCGCCGACGATCATGCCCTCGTAGACCTCGACACCCGGCCCGACCAGCAGCTGCCCGCGGTCCTGCAGGGACATCAGCGCGTGCGCGGTGGTCACGCCGCTGCGGTCGGCCACCAGCGAGCCGTTCCGCCGGGGGCGGATCTCGCCCGCCCACGGCTCGAACCGGTCGAACACGTGGTGGATCAGCGCGGTGCCCCGGGTCTCGGTCATCAACTCGGTGCGGAACCCGACCAGGCCCCGCGCCGGCACGAGGTGCTCGAGGCGGACCCACCCGGTGCCGTGGTTGACGATCTGCTCGACCCGCCCCTTGCGCAGGGCGAGCAGCTGGGTGACGACGCCCAGGTACTCCTCGGGGGCGTCGACGGTGACCCGGTCGACGGGCTCGTGCACGGCACCGTCGATCTCGCGGATCAGCACCTGCGGCTTGCCCACGGTCAGCTCGAAGCCCTCGCGCCGCATCATCTCGACCAGCACCGCGAGCTGCAGCTCGCCGCGGCCCTGGATCTCCCACGTGTCGGGCCGCTCGGTCGGCACGACCCGGATGCTCACGTTGCCGACCACCTCGGCGTCGAGCCGGTTCTTCACCAGCCGGGCGGTCATGGACGACCCCTCGCGCCCCGCCAGCGGCGACGTGTTGATGCCGATCGTCATGGACAGGCTCGGCTCGTCGATCGTGATGACCGGAAGCGGGCGGGGGTCGTCGGGGTCGGCGAGCGTCTCGCCGATCGTGATCTCGGGGATGCCGGCGATCGCCACGATCTCGCCCGGCCCGGCCTCGTCGGCCGGCACCCGGTCGAGCGCCTCGGCCACGTACAGCTCGGTGATCTTGGCCCGCTCGATCGACCCGTCGACCCGGCACCAGGCGACCATCCGGCCCTTGCGCAGCATGCCGTTCCGGATGCGGCACAGCGCCAGCCGGCCCACGTACGGCGAGGCGTCGAGGTTGGTGACCAGCGCCTGCAGCGGCGCACCCGGGTCGTAGGCCGGGGCGGGGATGCGCTCGACGAGCAGGTCGAGCAGCGGGCGCAGGCTGGTCCCGGCGGGCAGCCCGGCGCCGTCGGCCGGGCGGTCGAGCGACGCCCGCCCCTCCCTGGCCACGCAGTAGACGATCGGGAAGTCGAGCTGGTCCACCTCGGCGTCGAGGTCGAGGAACAGCTCCTCGACCTCGTTGACGACCTCGGCGATGCGGGCGTCGGGCCGGTCCACCTTGTTGATCACGAGGATGACCGGCAGGTGGGCCTCGAGCGCCTTGCGCAGCACGAACCGGGTCTGGGGCAGCGGCCCCTCGGACGCGTCGACCAGCAGCAGCACGCCGTCGACCATCGACAGGCCCCGCTCGACCTCGCCGCCGAAGTCGGCGTGGCCGGGCGTGTCGACGATGTTGATCTTCACGTCGCCGTCCCTCACCGCCGTGTTCTTGGCGAGGATCGTGATGCCCTTCTCGCGCTCGAGATCCATCGAGTCCATGACCCGGTCGGCCACGTCCTGGTGCTCGCGGAACGCGCCGGACTGCCACAGCATCTGGTCGACGAGCGTGGTCTTGCCGTGGTCGACGTGGGCCACGATGGCCACGTTTCGCAGGTCGGCGCGGGTGTGCACGGGGTTCCTCTCGGGGGCGGGGCCGCGAAGGCGGACGGACCAGCCTACGGCACGCCGAGCCGAGCGCGGCTAGACACACGGCATGGACGTCCGCGAAGCGCTCTACACGACGCGTGCCATGCGCCGGGTCCGGCCCGACCCCATCCCGCTCGACGTGCAGGCCCGCATCCTCGACGCCGCCATCCGGGCGCCGACGGGCGGCAACACGCAGGCCTGGCGGTTCCTGCTGGTCGACGACCCCGACGTGAAGGCCCGGCTCGGCCCGCTCTACCGCGAGTGCATCGCCCAGCTGTGGGCCACCGTGTATGCCGACCGCATCGCCGCCATCGAGGCCGACCCCGACGACCCCGACAACGTGCAGAACGCCAAGGTCGTCCGGTCGGCCCAGCACCTGGCCGACAACTTCGAGGAGGTGCCGCTCTTCCTCTTCGCCTTCGTGCGGAACGACCCGTCGGGCGGCTCGATCTTCCCGGCCGTGTGGAACGCCATGCTCGCCGCCCGGGCCGACGGGGTCGGCACCTCGCTGACCAGCGTGCTGATCTTCCGCCTGCAGGAGACGCTCGACATCCTCGGCGTGCCACGCGACAGGGGCTGGATCATGTCGTGCTGCGTCTCGTTCGGCTACCCCACCGGCCGGTGGGCGGTGGCGCCCCGCCGGCCCGCCCACGAGGTCGCCTACCGCAACTCGTGGGGGACGCCGCTCGACATCGAGATCCCCGAGCCGCTCTGGTCGCCATCGGGTGCGCCGTCGTCCGACGGCGGCTAGTGCCCCGTCAGGTTGCGTTCTCCTTTCTCCCGGCGAGCCTGGCCGGCGTGAAAGGGCGCAAACGTTGCCTGACGGGGCACTAGGTCAGAACAGGCTCTTCAGCAGCCGGGCGAGGGCGGCGC
>JBKPAS010000083.1:0-10322 GCA_046744265.1 Actinomycetota bacterium | reverse complement strand
CGGCCTTCAGCTCGAGCGCCTGCCGCAGCGATTGCTCGTCGCCCTTGGCCACGAGCCTCTCGATCTCGAGCTCGTCCTCGCTCGGCAGCAGCCGGCCGACGAACTCGCGCACGACCTGCTCGGGCTGGGCCCCGATGAAGCCGTCGACCACCTTCCCGCCCGACAGGGCGTACACGGCGGGGATGCCCTGCACCCGGAAGGCCGCCGAGATCTGCGGGTTCTCGTCGACGTTGACCTTGGCCAGGACGACCTTGCCCTGGGTCTCGTCGACGACCGACTCGATGATGGGACCGAGCGTGCGGCACGGGCCGCACCACGGCGCCCACAGGTCGACCACGACGGGCGTGGTCTGTGAGCGGTCGAGGACCTCGGTCTGGAACGTGGCTTCGGTGACGTCGATGGGCATCGCCGCACCAGGCTACCGACGTGACGGTCCAGTCCCGACCGAGCCCCGCCGCCCGGCCGATCCCCGCCCGCCCGACCGCCGCAGGCGGAAGCCCCGCCCAACCCTCTACGGTGAACGCCCGATGACGACCGCCGCCACGACCGACGCCGCAGAGATCCCCCAGGGCATCGACGGACCGAACGTGACGGCCTGGTTCGAGGCACACGCGCCGGTCACACCGCCGCTCACGTTCGAGCTGATCGCAGGCGGGCGGTCGAACCTCACCTACCGGGTGACCGACGCCGAGGGCGGCGCCTGGGTGCTGCGCCGGCCCCCGCTGGGTCACGTCCTGCCGACGGCGCACGACATGTCCCGCGAGCACAAGATCATCTCGGCCCTCGCGCCCACCGACGTGCCCGTCCCGCCCGTCGTCGGCCTCTGCACCGACCCCGACGTCAACGGCGCGCCCTTCTACGTCATGGGCTATGTCGACGGCACCGTGGCCCGCAACCGCCCGGCGGCCGAGCAGATGACCACGGCCCAGAGGGCGAACGCCGGGCGGGACATCTCCGACGTCCTCGCCCGCATCCACGCCGTCGACCCCGACGCCGTCGGCCTCGGCGACCTCGGCCGCAAGGAGGGCTACATCGAGCGCCAGCTCAAGCGCTGGCACAGCCAGTGGCAGCAGTCGCAGACTCGCCCGCTGCCGGTGGTCGACGAGGTCCACGACGCGCTGGTGGCCCGCATCCCGCCGCAGGGGCCGGCGACCATCGTCCACGGCGACTACCGCCTCGACAACTGCATGCTCGACGACGAGGGCCACATCGCCGCGGTCCTCGACTGGGAGCTGTGCACGCTCGGCGACCCCATGGCCGACGTGGGCCTGCTGCTCGTCTACTGGACCGAGCGCGACGACGCCCATGCGGCCCTGCCCGACGCGCCGACGCTGCTCGACGGTTTCCCGACCCGCCAGGGTCTGATCGACGCCTACGCCGCCGCCTCGGGCCGCGACCTCACCGACGTCGACTACTACGTCGCGTTCGGCTACTGGAAGCTGGCCTGCATCCTCGAGGGGGTGTGCGCCCGGTACAAGGAGGGCGTGATGGGCGACGACGACGACGAGTTGTGGAAGCTGTTCGCCGCCCAGGTCGAGCTGCTCGCCCAGGCGGCCGAGGCCGCGGTCGCCCGCCTCGGCTGACGGTGACGACGATCCCGACGACATGACCCTCTACGAGCTGATCGAGCAACCGGACCTCGACGAGCCGGTCCTCGTCCTGGCCCTCGACGGCTGGATCGACGCCGGCTCCGCCGCGACCGTCGCCGTCGAGGTGCTGTGCGACCAGCTCGACACCGTCACGGTCGCCCGGTTCTCGACCGACGAGCTGCTCGACTACCGGGCGCGGCGGCCGGTCGTCCACCTGGTCGACGGCGTCCAGCGGGGCCTGACCTGGCCGTCGATCGAGCTGCGGGCCGCCGCCGACCTCGACGGCAAGGAGATCCTGTTCCTCGTCGGGGCCGAGCCCGACCGGCTGTGGCACCAGTTCGCCGACGAGGTCACGGGCCTGGCGCTGCAGTTCGGGGTCCGGCTGTGCGCGGGGCTCGGCGCCTACCCCGCGGCGACGCCCCACACCCGCCCGCCGCGCGTGGCGTGCACGGCCTCGACCGCCCGCCTCGCCGAGCAGGGGTTCCTGCAGGCATCACTCGACTTCCCCGCCGGCATGCAGGCGGCGATCGAGCAGCGGTGCGACGGCCGCGGCATCCCGGCGCTAGGGCTGTGGGCCCAGGTCCCCCACTACATCGTGCCCACCCAGATGCCCTACCCCGCGGCCAGCGTGGCGCTCGTCGAGGCGCTCGGCCGGGTCGCCGAGCTGTCGCTGCCGCTGGGCGACCTGCCGGCCCGCGCCGAGGCGACCCGGACACGGCTCGACGAGCTGATCGCCAACAACCCCGAGCACCAGGCGATGCTGCGGCAGCTCGAGGCCGCCCACGAGGAGGACGTGCCGCCCGAACGGCTCGACCGTCTCGACGCCGGCGGCGACCTCCCCACGGGCGACGAGCTGGCCGCCGAGCTCGAGCGGTTCCTGCGCGACCAGCGCGGCGACACCTGAACCGGACACCGCCCGACCCGATACTTGACCCGGCGTTCAAGCAGCAAGCTACCGTCGGGCCCATGAAGGTCGATGGTGCCATCGGAGGACTCGGACAGGCCGGAGCGGCCGCGGCGGCGCAGGAGGCCCGCGGCTACGACGGCGTGTGGACGGCCGAGACGAGCCACGATCCGTTCCTGCCGCTCGCGGTCGCCGCCGAGCACACCACCAAGGTGGACCTGGGCACGTCGATCGCGGTCGCCTTCGCCCGGAACCCCATGACGCTGGCCCAGACGTCGTGGGACCTGCAGGCCCAGTCGGGCCGGTTCATCCTCGGCCTCGGCAGCCAGATCAGGGCGCACATCACCAAGCGGTTCTCGATGCCGTGGTCGCACCCGGCGGCCCGTATGCGCGAGATGATCCTGGCCATCCGGGCGATCTGGGCGTCGTGGAGCGACGGGACCAAGCTCGACTTCCGCGGCGACTTCTACACCCACACGCTGATGACGCCGTTCTTCAACCCGGGGCCCAACCGCAACGGCAGCCCGCGCATCTTCCTGGCCGGCGTGGGCGAGCGCATGACCGAGGCGGCCGGCGAGGTCGCCGACGGGTTCATCTGCCACGGGTTCACCACCGAGCGCTACGTGCGCGAGGTCACGCGGCCGACCCTCGAGCGGGGGCGGGCCAAGGCCGGCAAGACGCTCGACGGCTTCGAGCTGTCGGGCCCGATGTTCATCGTCACCGGGCGCAACGAGGACGAGATGGCGACGGCGGCGACGGCCGTGCGCCAGCAGATCGCCTTCTACGGCTCGACGCCCGCCTACCGGCCCGTGCTCGACCTGCACGGCTGGGGCGACCTGCAGGACGAGCTCAACCGCATGTCCAAGGAGGGCCGCTGGAAGGAGATGGGCGACCTGGTCGACGACGAGATGCTGAGCACGTTCGCGGTCGTCGGCCCGATCGACAGCGTCGTCGAGCGCCTGCGCGAGCGGTGGGACGGGCTGCTCCGCCGGCTGAGCTTCTACGCCCCCTACGACATCGAGCCCGACGAGCTGACCAAGCTCATCGCCCAGCTCAAGGCCTGAGCGGCGATAGGGGCCCTCGGGCCGTCCCCTCAGACGGTGACCAGCTCGAGCTGGCCGTCGCCGTAGCGGCGCTTGCACAGCGACCGCTGGAGCTTCCCCGAGCTGGTCTTGGGCAGGGTGCCGGCCGCCACCAGCACGATCTCCCGAGCCGGCACGCCGACGACCTCGCGCACCCGCGCAGCCACCGCCCGATGGACGGCGCCGTGGTCGTCGGCCTTCGTCTCGGCCACCACCACGAGCGACTCGCGGCCCCGCTCGCCGTTCACGCCGAACGCGATCACGTTGCCGGCCCGGATGCCGTCGATGCCGCCGACGGCCCGCTCGACGTCCTCGGGGAAGACGCTGCGGCCGCCGACGATGATCACGTCCTTGATGCGGCCGCACACGACGAGCTCGCCGTCGAGCGTGTAGGCCAGGTCGCCGGTGCGCAGCCAGCCGTCGTGGAACGTCTCGGCGTCGACGTCGGGCCGCCGGTAGTAGCCCGTCGTCACCGACGTGCCCCGGATCTCCAGCTCGCCGACCTCCCGGTCCTGCAGCACGACGCCGCTCTCGGGCTCGACGATGCGGATCTCGAGCCCCGGCACCGCCCGGCCCAGCAGTGCGAACGACCGGCTGCCCTCGGCGCCGGGCTGTGCGGGGGCCGCGTAGCGCTCGGTCTCGAGGACCCGCCGGTCGACGCAGTCGGTGCGCATGCCCGACAGCGGCTCGGGGAACGTGCCGCCGATCGCCACCTCGGCCATGCCGAACGCCGGGAACACCGCCTCGGGCCGCAGCCCGTGGCGGCGGCCGGCCTCGACGAACGCCTCGACCTGCTCGGTGTCGATCGGCTCGGCGCCGTTGAGGGCGATGCGCAGGCTCGACAGGTCGAGCCGCGCCGCCTTCCGCAGCGCCCGGGTGGCGAGCACGTACGAGAAGTTGGGGCCGGCGGTGGCGGTGCCGCCGTAGGCCGAGACCCACTCCATCCACCGGGCGGGACGGGCGGTGAAGTCCTGCGGGGCGCCGAGCACCAGGCTCGTCCCCGTGGACATGGGCAGGGTGAGCATGCCCACCAGCCCCATGTCGTGGTAGAGCGGTAGCCAGGACACGAGCACGTCGGTCTCGGGGACCAGCCGCCCCGCCTCCGCGATGCCGTCGAGGTTGGCGCACAGCGCCCGGTCGGGCAGCATCACGCCCTTGGGGTCGGACGTCGACCCGCTGGTGAACTGCAGGATCGCCAGCCGCTCGGGGTCCGTCTTCGGCCGCTTCCAGCGCCGGGGCTTGGCGCCGGCCAGGTCGTCGAAGCCGATCATCGCCGGGTCGCCGGGCTCGGGCTCGACGAAGGCGGCGAGATCGCCGTCGACCACGACCAGCGCGGTGTCCGCATGGCGGATGCGCTCGCGGGTCTGGGCCACGAACTCCTCGATCGAGCCCAGCCGCATCGGCAACGGCAGCACGACGATCGTGGCCCCGGCCAGCCAGGTGGACTGGATGGCGGTGACGAGCTGGCGGGTGGTCGGTGACAGGAGCGCCACGTGGTCGCCGGGCCGGATGCCCCTCGCCTGGAGGGCGGCGGCGTACCCCTTGGCCTCATCGTGGAGCTGGCGCCACGGCACGACGTCCTCGTCCCCGCCGACGACGAACGTGATGGTGCGGTCGCACTCGGAGGCGCGCGCGATGCGGTCGATCAAGGAGTGCATTGAGAAGTCGGACCCAGCCTGCGGAGCGGGCGTTACATCGGCCCGCGCTACCCGGCAGCCCGGCGGCGAATCGGGTTCCGGAGCGGCGCGGCGGTGGCAGTACGCTGGTCGGACTATGTCCGAGCCGGTGCCGCCCAACCACCAGGTGACCGACCAGGTGTCCAATGATCAGGTCGAGAGTCAGCCAGACACGCCCCCGCATCGGTACACCGTGCAGCTCGCCAACCAGATCGAGACGGCCTGGCAGGAACAGTGGGAGCGCGAGGGCACGTTCGACGCGCCCAACCCGGTCGGCGACCTGAGCGCCGGCTTCGACAAGCTGGCCGGGCACCCGAAGATGTTCGTGATGGACATGTTCCCGTACCCCAGCGGCGCCGGCCTGCACGTCGGCCACCCGCTGGGCTACATCGGCACCGACGTCTACGCCCGCTACCACCGCATGTGCGGGGCGAACGTCATGCACACGATGGGCTTCGACGCGTTCGGCCTGCCGGCCGAGCAGTACGCGGTCCAGACCGGGCAGCACCCGCGCATCACGACCGAGTCCAACATGATCACCATGCGGCGCCAGCTGCGGCGGCTGGGGCTGGGGCACGACCAGCGGCGGTCGATCTCGACGATCGACGAGGGCTACTACCGCTGGACGCAGTGGATCTTCCTGCAGATCTTCGAGTCCTGGTACGACACGTCGGCGGACCGGGCGCGGCCGATCGCCGAGCTGGTCGCGGAGCTGGAGTCCGGCGCGCGTGAGCCCGGCGAGGGGACGAACCCGACCGGCAAGCCGTGGTCCGAGCTGTCGGCGACGGAACGGCGGGTCGTGGTCGACAACCACCGCCTGGCCTACATCAGCGAGGCGCCGGTCAACTGGTGCCCGGGGCTGGGCACGGTGCTCGCCAACGAGGAGGTCACCGCCGAGGGCCGCAGCGAGCGGGGCAACTTCCCGGTGTTCCGGCGGCCGCTGCGGCAGTGGATGCTGCGCATCACGGCCTACGCCGACCGCCTGGTCCGCGACCTGGACACGCTGGACTGGCCCGAGCCGATAAAGCTGATGCAGCGCAACTGGATCGGCCGGTCCGAGGGCGCCAACGTGTCGTTCCCGACCGACGCCGGCCCGGCGATCGAGGTGTTCACCACCCGGCCCGACACCCTGTTCGGCGCCACCTACATGGTGCTGGCGCCCGAGCATCCGCTGGTCGACGTGCTGACGCCCGAGGCTTGGCCGTCCGGCGTGCCGTCGTCGTGGGCGGGCGGGTACGCGACGCCGGCCGAGGCGGTGTCCGCCTACCGGCGCCAGGCCAGCCGCCGGTCCGAGGTCGAGCGCCAGGCCGAGGCCCGCGAGAAGACCGGCGTGTTCGTCGGGTCGTACGCGACCAACCCGACGAACGGCGCCCGCATCCCCGTCTTCGTCGCCGACTACGTGCTGATGGGCTACGGCACCGGGGCGATCATGGCGGTCCCGGGGCAGGACGAGCGCGACTGGACGTTCGCCGAGAACTTCGACCTGCCGATCGTCCGCACGGTCCAGCCGCCCGAGGGCTGGCAGGGCAAGGCGTACGTCGGCGAGGGCCCGGCCGTCAACAGCGCCAACGACGAGGTCAGCCTGAACGGGCTGGGCGTCGCCGGGGCCAAGCGGGCGATCATCGACTGGCTCGAGCGCCGCGGCCTGGGCGTCGGCACCGTCACCTACAAGCTGCGCGACTGGCTGTTCAGCCGGCAGCGGTACTGGGGCGAGCCGTTCCCGATCCTCTACGACCCCGACGACGGGCTGCCCCGGGCGGTGCCCGACGAGCTGCTGCCGGTCGTGTTACCCGAGGTCGACGACTACTCGCCGAAGACGTTCCCCGAGGACGACGACACGTCGACGCCCGAGCCCCCGCTGTCGCGGGCGACCGACTGGGTCGAGGTCGAGCTGGACCTGGGCGAGGGGCTCAAGCGGTACCGGCGCGAGACCAACACGATGCCCAACTGGGCGGGGTCGTGCTGGTACCACCTGCGCTACATCGACCCGACGAACGACGAGAAGCTGGTCGACCCCGACAACGACCGGTACTGGATGGCCCCGCGGGGCTCTGGCGATTCCGGCGGCGTCGACCTGTACGTCGGCGGCGCCGAGCACGCCGTCTTACACCTGCTGTACGCCCGGTTCTGGCAGAAGGTCCTGTACGACTTGGGCCACGTCTCGTCGGTCGAGCCCTACCACCGGCTGTTCAACCAGGGCCTGGTGCAGGCCTACGAGTACACCGACGCCCGGGGCATGTACGTCGACGCCCACGAGGTCGACGAATCGCCCGACGGCACGTACACGTACCGGGGCCAGCCGGTGAGGCGCCAGCTGGGCCGCATGGGCAAGAGCCGCAAGAACGCGGTGGCGCCCGACGAGATGTACGCCAGCTTCGGGGCCGACACGCTGCGCCTGTACGAGATGTTCGCCGGGCCGCTGGGCCAGAGCAGGCCATGGGAGACCAAGGCCGTCGTCGGCGTCTACCGCCTGCTGCAGCGCATCTGGCGGAACGTGATCGACGAGACGACCGGGGCGGTGACGGTCGCCGACTCGGCCGTGCCCGACGAGGAGACGCTGCGCGTCCTGCACCGCACGATCTCGGTGGTGCGCGACGGCATGGAGAAGCTGCGGTTCAACGTGTCGATCGCCAAGATCACCGAGCTGAACAACCACCTCACCGCCCGCTACCCGTCGGGCGGCGTCCCCCGGTCGGTGATCGAGCCGCTGGTGCTGCTGCTGGCGCCGCTGGCTCCCCACATGGCCGAGGAGCTGTGGGCGCGGCTGGGCCACGCCGAGTCGCTGGCCCGCGAGCCGTTCCCGTCCGCCGACCCGGCGTTGCTGGTCGAGGAGACGGTCGAGGTGCCCGTGCAGATCGACGGCAAGGTGCGCGGCCGGGTGGTGGTTCCGGCCGGGGCCGACCAGGCGACCCTGGAAGCCGCGGCCCGGGCCGACGCGCGGGTCGCCGCCCTGCTGGACGGCGCGACGGTCCGCAAGGTCGTCGCCGTGCCCGGCCGGCTGATCAACTTCGTGTTGGGGTAGGGGGCGCGTTCGGGCGGCGTTTCGCCGGCGTTTCGCGTTTCGAGGGGCCCGCCGGCTCTGATAGTCTGCGGGTTCCCTACACGGGGCTATAGCTCAGGTGGAAGAGCGCTTCCATGGCATGGAAGAGGTCCGGGGTTCGAGTCCCCGTAGCTCCACTCCCTCCGACCGCCGTCTGGGGCCGTGGTCGCGTCGGCCTGCGAGACGACGTGAGGTCACGTCGACGTGGGTCCACGTCGAGGAGGGAGGGCCCGCATGATCGGCATCGTGGGATGGGTCGTGGTCGGCGGCCTGCTGCTGACGTGGGAGGGGCTGGCGATCGCCTTCGACCGGCCCGAGTGGCCGAGCACGAGCGACATGGTGCGCGCCATGACCCGCCCGGTGGTGGGGCGCTGGTTGCTGTTCGCGGCCTGGCTCTGGCTCGGCTGGCACCTGTTCATGCGGGGCTGGTCGTTCTTCCTTGCCGGCTCCGGTGCCCGGACCCCGCCGCGGGCGCCGAAGAGCGTCCGCGCCCTGCTCACGCAGGTCGTCCTGCCGCTCCTCACCTGCTACGCCGGGTGGCTGGCGCTCGTGGCCGGCGGGCGCCGCGAGCGGATGCGCCGCGCGCACGGGTCCCGCTCGCTCGGGGCCGACGCGTCGGACCACCGATGGGTGCGGCGCCTCGCCGCGACGGTGACGGGCGGCTACCTGACGTTCGTTGTCGTCATCGCGGTCTACGCGATGGTGTCGGGTCGGCCCGGCGGCGGCGTCTTCCGTGGGGCGCTGCGCGACGGTGCGTTCCTTGCGTTCGCCGTCGCCCTGCCCGTGTTCCTGGTCGCCGGCGTCGCGCAGCAATGGCGGCGCGCACGGCGCCGGGTGCAAGGATCGTCCACATGACCCGCACGACCGTGCCACCGAGGGCCATCGCCTTCGGCAACTGGCTGCTCGAGAACACCCACCGCGCCGTCCTCACGCTCACCGGCGGGCGGTTCCCGAACCGGGTTGCCGGCATGCAGGTGCTCGAGCTGCACACGACCGGCCGCAAGACCGGGAAGCGCCGCTCGACGCTGCTCGCCGCCCCGATCTACGACGACGACCGCGTGGTCCTCGTCGCCTCCAAGGGCGGCTACCCGCACAACCCCATCTGGTACGAGAACCTCGTGGTGAACCCCGACGTCGAGCTCACGGTCGAGGGGAGTACCCGCGCGATGCGGGCTCGCACCGCGACGCCCGAGGAGAAGGCCGAGCTGTGGCCCCGGCTGGTCGAGGTCAACAAGGGCTACGCCGGCTACCAGCGCCGCACCGACCGGGACATCCCGGTCGTGATCTGCGAGCCGGCGCCCTAGCTGCGGCCTGTCGGCCGGGCTGTCGGACGGCGGGCTAGCGGGCGGCGACGAGGCCGCCGTCGCAGGTGATCACCTCGCCGACGGTGAACGCACTGGCGCGTGACGCGAGGAACACGGCGAGGCCGGCGACGTCCTCGGGCGTGCCGACCCGGCCGCGGGGCACGGTCCGGCCGAGCGCCTCCCAGTCGGTGCCCTCGACGTCGCCACCGGTGCCGACACCGGTGCTGAGCATCCACGTGGGGAACGGGCCTGGCGCGATGGCGTTCACCAGGATGTTCCGCCCGACCAGCGCAGCCGCCAGTTGGCGGGTGAGGGCGTGGACGGCCGCCTTCGACGGACCATACGAGAAGTTGTCGAACCTCGGCGTCTTGATCCCGTCGATCGACCCGATGTTGATGACCCGCGCCGGGTCGTCGGCCGTAGCCGCCGCGCCGAGCATCGGCAACAGGGCCTGGGTCAGGAAGAACACGCCCTTGACGTTGGTGTCCATGACCTTGTCCCACCCCACCTCGGGGAACTCCTCGAGCGGCGCGCCCCACGACGCCCCGGCGTTGTTCACCAGAACGTCGAGGCGCGACTCACGCTCGGCGAGCCGCGCCGCCAGGGTGTTGACGCCGTCGACCTGCGCCAGGTCGCTGGGCAGCGAGATGCACATCCCGCCGTAGGTCTTGGCGAGCCGCTCGGCGGTGGCGTCGCACACGTCGGCCTTGCGGGAGGTGATGTACAC
>JBKPAS010000023.1:0-4082 GCA_046744265.1 Actinomycetota bacterium | reverse complement strand
GCCTGGCGGTCCGCTTGCGGGCCGCGTCGCCTTGGGAGGTACCGATGACGGGCGGTGAGGCTCGGGCGATCGCGCCCGAGGGGATGGACGGGGCCGGGCTGCGGATCGGCGTGGTCCGGGCCCGGTGGAACGGATCGGTGGTGGACCGGCTCGCCGAGGGGGTCGAGCGGGGGTTGAAGGCGCTCGGCGTCGCCGCCGACGACGTGGTCGTGGTGTCGGTGCCGGGGTCGTTCGAGATCCCGTTCGGGGCCCGGGCGCTGGCCACCTCCGGGCGGGTCGACGCTGTGATCTGCATCGGCGCGGTCATCCGGGGCGAGACCAGCCACTACGACATCGTGGCGGGGGAGTGCGCCCGCGGCGTCCAGCAGGTCCAGCTGACGACCGGGGTGCCGGTGGCGTTCGGCGTGCTCACCACCGAGGACGAGGTCCAGGCGCTGGCCCGGTCCGAGGGGCCGGGCGGCCACAACGTGGGCGAGGAGGCGGCGGCCGTCGCCGTCGAGATGGCCCGCCTCGCCCAGATGCTGCGCCCATAGGCGCAGCCCGCTGCGAAGCAGCAAGAGCGGGAAGCGCCGCCATACGGCCCGCCCCGGCAGCTGACCGGCAGAGTTCAACCCCCGGCCAAGGGCTTGTCGCCTGGCGGTCAGAAGCGCGCTGCCTTGGGCGCGGACACTGCCCGCCATGGATCGCCGCAGCTTCCTCGGGCTCGCCGGCGGGGGGACCGCCGCCGTCGCCGCCACGTCGCTCCTCGACCCGCTCGGACTCGCCGCCCCGGCCGGCGCCTCGGTCGGGTCGGCCGTCCAGGTCCCGCCGGCGCCGTTCACCCTCGGCGTCTGCTCGGGCGACCCGCTCCCCGACGGGGTCGTCCTGTGGACCCGGCTCGCCCCCGACCCGCTCGTCCCCGGCGGCGGCATGCCCGCCCAGCCGGTCGCCGTCCAGTGGGAGGTCGCCGCCGACGACCGGTTCAGCCGCATCGTCCGCCGGGGCACGGCCCAGGCCACGCCCGACTTCGCCCACACCGTCCACGCCGAGGTCGACGGCCTCGACGCCGGCGCCACCTACTGGTACCGGTTCAAGGCCGGGAGCGAGATCAGCCCGGTCGGCCGAACCCGCACCGCGCCGAGCCCGCGCTGGCACCCCGACCGGGTCCGGTTCGCGGTCACGTCCTGCCAGAACTACCAGGACGGCTACTACACCTCGCACCGGGCCCTGTCCGCCGAGGAGGTCGACTTCGTGTTCTTCGTCGGCGACTACATCTACGAGGGCGCCCCGAACCCCAACGCGCTGCGCCCGCACGACGGCACCGTCGAGCCGCTCACGCTCGACCAGTACCGGGCCCGCCACGCCCGCTACCGCTCGGACCCCGACCTCCAGGCCAGCCACGGCGCCTTCCCGTGGATCGTCACGCTCGACGACCACGAGATCGACAACAACTGGGCCGACGACATCCCGCAGGACCCCCAGCTGCAGAGCTTCGAGGCGTTCCGGGCCCGCCGCATCGCCGCCTTCCAGGCCTACTGGGAGCACATGCCGCTGCGCCGCACGTCCATCCCCGACGGGCCCGACATGCAGCTCTACCGGCGCTTCTGGTGGGGCGACCTGCTGCAGATGGACGTCCTCGACACCCGCCAGTACCGCAGCGACCAGCCGGTCGACCTCGCCGGCGCCAACAGCCCGTCCCAGACGATGATGGGCGGCGACCAGGAGCGCTGGCTCGACGACGGGCTCGCCCGGTCGCGCACCGCCTGGAACGTGATCGCCCAGCAGACCATGGTCGCCCAGAACGACCGGACCGCCGGCCCGGCCGAGACGTACGACTTCGACAACTGGGACGGCTACCGGGTGCCCCGCCAGCGGCTGCTGGCCTCGCTGGGCCGGGTCCGCAACCCCGTGGTCGTGACCGGCGACCGCCACGCCACCTGGATCTGCGACCTCAAGCAGGACTTCTACGACCCCGCCTCGCCGACCGTGGGCGCCGAGCTCACCGGCACGTCGATCAGCTCGGGCGGCGACGGCAGCCGCGACGCCTTCCACGCCACCTACGACCCGATCATGGTCGACAGCCCGCACTGGAAGTTCATCGACAACGGGCGCGGCTACCTGCGCTGCGATGTCGACCGGTCGCGGTGGCTGACCGACCTGCGGACCGTCTCGACCGTCCGGGCTCAGGAGGCCACTGTGTCGACGTTCGCCAGCTTCGTGACCGAGGACGGCCGGCGGGGCGTCGAGGTCGCATAGACCTCGCACAGGCGTCGAATAGAGGTTTCGATAACGCGCCCGTAACACGTACGCTCGCCCGTCGTGCTGAAGCTCGTCCTCCCCAAGGGCTCGCTCGAGAAGGCGACGCTCGCCTTGTTCGAGTCCGCCGACCTGGCGGTCAACCGGTCGTCGTCCGTCGAGTACAAGGCGTCGATCGCCGACCCCCGGGTCGACGAGGTCCGCATCCTGCGGCCGCAGGAGATCCCCCGGTACGTGGCCGAGGGCCTGTTCGACCTCGGCATCTGCGGGCGCGACTGGGTGGAGGAGACGGCGTCGTACGTCGTGTCGCTCGGCCGGTTGAGCTACTCGAAGGTGTCCGACCGGCCGGTGCGCATCGTCGTGGCCGTCGCCGGCGACAGCCCGGTCGACAAGGTCGACGACCTGCCCCAAGGCGTGCGCGTGTCGACCGAGTACCCCGAGCTGACCCGGCGGTTCTTCGCCGAGCGGGGCATCGAGGCCGACATCCGGCTCAGCTACGGGGCCACCGAGGCCAAGGTCCCCGACATCGTCGACTGCATCGTCGACCTCACCGAGACCGGCCGGGCGCTGCGGGCGGCCGGGCTCAAGATCGTCGGCGAGATCCTCGAGAGCCACACCGAGCTCGTGGCCAACCCGGCGTCGTACGACGACCCGGCCAGGCGCAAGGCCATGGAGCAGCTCAAGGTGCTGCTCGACGGCGTGCTCGAGGCCCGGGGCCAGGTGCTGGTCAAGCTCAACGTGGGGGGCGGCGACCTCGACGCGGTGATCGGGCTGCTGCCGTCGATGAAGTCGCCGACGGTATCCAAGCTGTTCGGCAACGGCGCCTACGCGGTCGAGACCGTCGTGCCCAAGGCGAAGATCAACACGCTGATCCCAGCGCTCAAGGATGCCGGCGCGTCCGACATCATCGAGCTGCCGCTGTCGAAGATCGTCCACTGATGGAGCGCAGGCGGCTCACCGGGGTCGTCGCCGAGTTCGACGAGCGCCGGGGGCTGGGAACGATCCGCGCCGACGACGGCGCCGACCTGCCGTTCCACTGCACGGCGATCGCGGATGGGACCCGGACGATCCCCGTCGGCCAGCGGGTCGCCTTCGACGTCGCCGCCGGCACGCTCGGCCGCTGGGAGGCGGCCCGCATCGGCCCGGCCTGACGGCGTCGCAGCGTTCCCGCGGCTAGCGGGTGGGCATCGGCTCGGTCGTCGGGCCCACGTTGGTGTGCAGCCAGTCGTTGAGCGGGCCGAGCGAGCGCCAGTCGTCCGCCACCCGGTCACGGGCCTCGGGCTTGCGGAGCCACGCCCGCGGCTTGTGCTCGTACCAGCCGATCAGGCCCTTGTGGCGGAGCAGCTCGATGCGGGGATGGTCCTTCGCGTAGCCCCGGGGTGCGGTCTTGAGCTGCTCGTGGGCGCCGATCTGGCCCTTCCGGGCCCGGATGCCGGCCACGATGCCCTCGATCTCGGCACCGGTGCGGTCGTCGTCGATGGCGGCCCGTAGCCGGGCGAGCTGGTCGGCGGCCCCGTGGAAGATGCCGCCGCCGGTCATGAGGCCCGACGCCGACACCTGCACGTACAGCGAGCGCCCGCTGAACGGGGTGCCCACGACGGCGGCGGCCGACGTCTTGTAGGGCGACTTGTCCTTCGAGAAGCGGGTGTCGCGGTTGGGCCGGAACACCTTGGCCTCGCCGAACTCGGGCGCCAGGTCGTCGAGCAGGTACTCGAGCGGGGCCCGGACGTCTGCCTCGTACCGGTCGCGATTCGCCTGCCACCACTCGCGCCGGTTGTTCCCGGCGAGCTCTTCGAAGAAGCGGATCGCGCCCTCGCCGAACCCCTGGAACCGCATGCGGCCGAGCC
>JBKPAS010000146.1:0-6534 GCA_046744265.1 Actinomycetota bacterium | reverse complement strand
CTTCCCGACGTTCCCCCGGTTCTGCGGCCAGACGTTCACCGAGGCCAAGGACCACGACCTCGGCCTGGCCTGTGTGCGCGCCTACAACGACTGGATGGTCGAGGAGTGGTGCGGCGACTCGGGCGGCCGGCTGATCCCGCTGATCATCGTGCCGCTCTGGGACGCGTCGCTCGCCGCAGACGAGGTGCGCCGCAACGCCGCCCGGGGCGTGCACGCTGTGTGCTTCAGCGAGATCCCGCCGCACCTGGGGCTGCCGTCGATCCACTCGGGCGAGTGGGACCCGTTCTTCGCCGCCTGCGAGGAGACCGACACGACGATCAACATGCACATCGGGTCGTCGTCGCGCATGCCGGCCACCTCGTCGGATGCCCCGAACGCGGTGGCCGCCACGCTCAGCTTCAACAACGCCATGGCGTCGATGAGCGACTGGCTGTTCTCCGGCAAGCTCGTCCAGTTCCCCCGGCTGAAGCTCGCGTACAGCGAGGGGCAGATCGGCTGGATCCCCTACATCCTCGAGCGGGCCGACACCGTGTGGCAGGAGCACCGGGCCTGGGTCGGCGTGTCCGACATCGTCCCCGAGCCGCCGTCGACCTACTACTACCGGCAGGTCTTCGGCTGCTTCTTCCGCGACCAGCACGGCGTCGACTCGCTCGACAAGGTCGGGGCCGACAACGTGACGTTCGAGACCGACTACCCCCACACCGACTCGACGTGGCCCCACACCAAGAAGGTGGCCGAGGAACTGATGGCCGGCGTGCCGCAGGACGTGGTCGACAAGGTCATGCGGACCAACGCCATCCGCATGCTCCACCTCGACCTCGACTAGTTGCGTGACCCGACCAGCTGCAACCTGACGGGGTGTCAGGTGGGCCGGTACGGTGGCCGGCGTGCTGGCAGACACGGTGCGCGAGGCCGGGCGGCGGTTCGGCGAGCTGGCCGCACTGGTCGACCCCGACGGCTCCCGGCTGACGTACGCGGAGCTCGACCGCCGGTCGGACCTGATCGCCGCCGGGCTGGTCCGCCGGGGCGTGCGGCCCGGCGACCGGGTGGTACTGCGGCTGCCGTCCGACAGCCGATACGTCCTCGCCTACGCGGCCGCCGCCAAGGCCGGCGCGATCACGGCCGGCGTCAACCCCCGCCTGGCCCCGCCCGAGCAGGAGGCGCTCGTCGACCTGGCCGACCCCGCGATCGTGCTGGTCACACGCGACGACGTCGACGCGCTCGAGCGCGAAGGCGCACGCACGGCTGCGAGCCCCGGCGCCCCCGAGACCCTCCCGCCCGACCCCGACCGCCCCGTCGCCATCGTGTTCACCTCGGGCACGACCGGCCTGCCCAAGGGGGCCGTGTTCGCCGAGGCCCAGCTCCGGGCGGTCGCCCAGGCCGACACCGGCGGCGTGTGGGCCACCGAGCCCGGTCCGGCCATGCTGGCCTCCACCCAGTTCGCCCACGTGGGGTTCATGACCAAGCTGCCGTGGTACCTGCAGGCGGCGACCCGCACCCACGTGCTCGACCGGTGGCGGGCCGACGCCGTGCTGCGCATCGCGGCCGCCGAGCGCATGCCCTCGATCGGCGCCGTCGCCCCCCAGTTCGCCCTCATGCTGCGGTCGCTGGAGATGGACCGGCACGACTGGGGCCACGTCCGCACCCTGATCGCCGGCGCGGCCGCCTCGCCCCCGGCCCTGGTCGAGGAGGCCCGGCGCCGGTTCGGGGCGGCCTACTCGATCCGCTACTCGTCGACCGAGTCCGGCGGCTGCGGGACCGGCACGGCGTTCGACGCCGACGACGAGGAGGCCCTCTACACCGTCGGCCGGCCCCGCCACGGCGTGGCGGTCAAGGTGGTGGCCGACGACGGCAGTGTCGCCCCGCAGGGCGACGACGGCGAGGTCGGCGAGCTCTGGCTGCGCACGCCGACCCAGATGACCGGTTACTGGCGCGACCCCGAGGCCACCGCGGGCACGGTCGTCGACGGCTGGCTGCGGACGGGCGACCTGGCCCGCATCGACCAGAGGGGCCTGGTCCGCCTGGCCGGCCGCCGCAAGGAGATGTTCGTGCGGGGCGGCTACAACGTCTACCCGGCCGAGGTCGAGGCCCAGGTCGCCGCGCATCCGGCGGTGGCCGAGGCGGCGGTGGTCCCCCGTCCGGACTCCGTGATGGGCGAGGTCGGCGTCGCGGTCGTCGTGCCCCGCGACCCGGCGAACCCGCCGACGCTCGAGTCCCTGCGCTCGTTCCTGTCGGGGCGCCTGGCGTCGTACAAGCGGCCCGAGGCGATCCGCCTGGTCGAGGCCCTGCCGCTGACGCCGATGCAGAAGCTCGACCGTCGGACGCTGGCCACCTACGAGGCGGGGCAGGCGGACGAGGACGAGGCCGGGCGCCCCGCGGCGCGGTCGTCGTGAGGCCGGGTCAGCCGCCCGACGACGAGGACGATGACGAGGACGACGACGCCGACTCGAGCTCGCTGCGCAGCCCGTCGGCCATGCGGGCGATCTCGGGCGGCGGGTCGAGCTCGTCGAGGCGGTCGAGCTCGCGCAGGGCCGTGTCGGTGCGGCCGAGGTCGCGGAAGGCGACGGCCAGGAAGACGTGCGTCGCCGGGTAGTCGGGGTCGGCCTCGGTGGCGTCGATCAGCGTCACGACGCCGCTCTGATCCCCCGACCGCCACTGGAACCAGCCCTTGTACGTGAGCGCCTCGACGTTGTCGGGCTGGTCGGCGAGCACCTGGTCCTCGACCTCGATGGCACCCTCGTAGTCGCCCTGGGCGGCCATCTGGACAGCTTGGTCGAGCTGGTCGCGGGTGGTCTCGCGGACGTTGCCGGTGATGGTGTCACCCGCGTCCCGCCGACCGGCTGCCTGGGCGACGAGGATGCCGGCCACCAGGGCGAAGGCGGCGACCCCGACGCCCACGAGCGCCACCCGGGCGCGGGACCGGGGCCGGCGGGCCGCCGCCATCTGCGCCTCGTGGGCCTCGACCGACCGGATCACCCGGGCGGCCCGCGCCGTGTAGTCGTCCTTGAGCGCCTGGTAGTCGTGGTCGTCGACGTCGCCGGCCTCGTGCTCGCGCTCGAGGTCGTCGAGCGAGCGCAGCAGGAAGTCGCGCTGCTCCTCGAGCGCGGCGAGCGTGTCGGGGTCGAGGGCCCGGGTCCGCGTGGCCATCAGCCGCTGCCTCCGGACCCGGCAGACACACCCGACCGGGCCTTCTCGACCAACTCCCGATCGGCGTCGGTGGCGTGCACCACGCCCCGTCCCCGCCACCGGCGGAAGGCGAGCGCGACGCCGGCCAGCGCCGCCACCAGGGCGGCGACCGGCAGGGCCCACACCAGGCCGACGAGGCCGGAGCGGCCCGGCGTCAAGAGGATCCGCTCGCCGTAGCGGGCGGCCAGCTCGTCGCGGATCTGGTCGTCGCTCTCGCCGTCGCCGATGCGCCGCTCGATGAACGTGCGGACGTTGCGGGCCGCGCTCGAGTCGGAGTCGGCCACCGACTGGCCGTCGCACGTGGGACAGGCGATGGTTGCCGCCAGGTCGCGGGCCCGCTCGCCGTCGGTGCGGGGCCCGCCGTCGTCGGTCAGCCCGACGGCCAGGGCGCCGGCCACGATCGCTGCCATGGCGATCCACGCGAAGACACGGCCCCGGCCCCGCGGACCGGCGCCGCCGGGCGGGCGCCGGTCGCCTCCGGCCTGCCCGTCACAGGCTGCGGGCGCGGGCGACGCTGCCCGGCCGTCCGGCTCGTCATCGATGCCCGCCGGCAGGTCGGCCACGTCTGGGGCGGTGTCCGTGGTCGGGCGGGTCGAGGACTCGGCCGTCATCCCGATGCCCCCTGCTGCGCCGAGGCGGCCTCGATCTCGTCGATGATGCGGTCGAGGCCGTCCTGGGTCACGCCGCCGATGATCTTGGTGGCCACCCGGCCGTTCGGGGCGACGAGGTAGGTCTCGGGCACCCCGGTCACGCCGTAGTCGTTGGCGATGCTGCCGTCGTCGAGCACGACCGGCCAGTCGCCGCCGTTCCGCTCGAAGTAGCGGCGGGCGTCGGCCGGCGAGTCGTCGTAGAGCACGCTGACGACCCGGGCGTCGCCGGCCCGCCGGTGGGCCTCGTCGAAGGCGATCAGCTCGGGGTGCTCCTCCTGGCAGGGGACGCACCAGGTGGCGAAGAAGTTCACCGCCACCCACCGGCCCTGCTGGTCGTCGAGGTTGAAGGAGCCGCCGTCGAGCGTGCGCCCCGCCACCGCGGGGGCCGCCTGCCCGATCAGCTCGCTCGACGCCTGCCGGTCGGTCCCGGGGTCGCGGGTGGCCAGCATCCACACGAAGGCGACCGCCAGCAGGGCGACCACCAGCGACACGGCGAGCGCGGTCCGCCCCCGGCGGGGGACGTCCAGCTCGTCGCCATCCTCGGTGTCCTCGGCAGGCAGGACCTCGTCGATCTGCTCCATCAGACCCCGACCTCCACCGGTTCGGGCTCGGCCGGCCGATCGCGGTCGTCGTCCTCAGGCGGAACGGCCTCGTCCCGCGTCCCGCCCACCGGCGCCGAGACCGGGTCGACCGGGTCGCGCCGCCGCCCGGGGAAGGCGGCCAGCGCCGTCCCCAGCGCGATGACCCCGCCCCCGATCCACAGCCACATGACCAGCGGCTGGACGATGACCCGGATCACCACCTGCCCCTGCGCCGGGGCGTCGGCCGACGTCGAGTCGGCGCCCAGCCCGTCGGGCACGCGCAGCAGCGCCAGGTAGACGTCCCGCGCCAGGCCGGACTTGACCGACGGCGTGCCGATCCGCTGCTCGCCCTGGGGGAACACGTTGATCGCCGGCGCGTACACGTCGCCGTCGATCGCCACGTCAGCCTGGATGACACTGCGGTTCGACTCCTCGCTGCGCCGCGTGCCCACGTAGGTGATCTCGTGGCCGGCCACGATCGCCGACTCGCCCTCCGACAGCGTGAGCTCGCGCTCGGTGTCGTAGCTGCTCGACGCGGCGAGGGCGACGGCGATCATCACGACCCCGAGGTGCACGACCATGCCCCCGTTGGTGCGCCCGACCAGCCCGCGCCAGCCCTGGCGGCGGCTCGCCAGCGCAACCTGGCGCATGGCGGCGCCGGCCGCGAACCCGGCCAACCCGAAGGCGACCAGCGGCGCGAGGCCCCGGGCCCCGAGCAGCACGGCGACCACCACCGCGCCGGTCCCGGACCAGGCCGGCCAGAACAGCCGCTGCGACAGCAACTCGCCCGACGCCTTGCGCCACGGCAGGACCGGGGCGATGGCCATGAGTGACAGCAGCGCGATGCCGATCGGCATGGCCATGCGGTCGAAGTACGGCCGCCCGACCGTGAGCTGCTCGTCGTTGAGCGCCTCGACGATCAGCGGGAACACGGTGCCCAGCAGCACGACGAACGCGAACGCCGCGAACAGCACGTTGTTGGCCAGGAACGCCCCCTCGCGCGAGACCGGCGAGTCGATGCGCCCTGGGGCCCGCAGCCGGTCGCCCCGCCATCCGATCAGCGCCAGCGTCACGGCGACGGTCAGCCCGAAGAACGCCAGCAGCCAGTGGCCGATGTCGCTCTCGGTGAACGAGTGGACCGACGCGATGACGCCCGACCGGGTCAGGAACGTGCCGAGGATCGTCAGCGAGAACGTGGCGCACAGCAGCGACAGGTTCCAGACCCGCAGCATGCCCCGCCGCTCCTGGACCATGACCGAGTGCAGGTAGGCGGTGCCGGTCAGCCAGGGCAGCAGCGAGGCGTTCTCGACCGGGTCCCACCCCCAGTAGCCGCCCCACCCGAGCACCTCGTAGCTCCACCAGGCGCCGAGCACGATGCCGACGCTCAAGAAGCCCCAGGCCACCAGCGTCCACCGCCGGGTCTCGAGCAGCCACCCCTCGCCCAGCCGCCCGGTCACCAGCGCGGCGATGGCGAACGCGAACGGCACGCTGAAGCCGACGAAGCCCAGGTAGAGCATCGGCGGGTGGAACGCCACGAGGATGTGGTTCTGCAGCAGCGGGTTGGGACCGGGCCCGTCGTAACCGGCGGGCGGGTCGAAGCTGCCGAACGGGTAGGCCGGCGACAGCAGCAGGAAGAAGAAGAACCCGCTCACGGCCAGCAGCACGAGCAGCGCCCACCCGACCAGCGGGTCGGTCAGCCGCGTCCGGAAGCGCCAGACGACGGCCACGGTGAAGGCGGCCAGGATCAGCGTCCACAGCAGGATCGACCCCTCGAGCGCCGACCACAGCGTCGTGACGTTGTAGAGCGCGGGCGTCTGCCGGGACCCGTTCTTGGCGACGTACTCGACCGTGAAGTCGCGGGTGATCAGGGCCCGCTCCATGGCCGCGAACGCCACGACGGCGCCGAGCAGCGAGAGCAGGGCGTACGACCGCCCGACGGGCAGCAGGTGGGGCTTGCGCTGGCCCAGGGCGACGGCCAGCGTGATCACGCCGCCGAGCGAGGCGGCCAGCCCGAGGACGATGCCGGCGGTGCCGAGGGTGGCGTTCATCCGCCCGAGCCCCCGGCGGTCGTGGTGGTGCTGCCGCCCGCGCTGCCGGCGCTGCCGCCCTGGTTCGCC
>JBKPAS010000066.1:0-5472 GCA_046744265.1 Actinomycetota bacterium | reverse complement strand
GCCCCGACGACCGGCTCGAGCCAATGCTCGAGCACCTTCGTGTCGCTGACGAACGGCAGGTTGATGCCGCCGCCGGCGAACGACAGCACCGCCAGCACCACCAGCGGCACGGTCATGAGCCACGGCGACTCGTGCGGCTCGGGGTGCCCGGCGGCGTGGGCGCCGGCCGTCGCCTCGGCCCCGGCGGCGGGCTCGGTGGCCACGGTCTCCTCGCCCAGGTCGCCGGCGGCGGACTCGGCGCCGGCGCCGGCCTCCTCCGAGGCGTCCGATGCCCAGTTGGCCCGGCCGAAGAACACCATGAACACCTGCCGGCCCATGTAGAAGGCCGTGAGCAGGGCGGTGACCAGGCCGATGCCCCACAGCACCTTGCCGGTGTCGCCGTTGTTCCACGCGGCGAGCAGGATCTCGTCCTTCGACCAGAACCCGGCGAACGGCGGCACGCCGGCGATGGCCAGCCAGCCGACGATGAACGTGGCGGCGGTGACCGGCATGAGCTTCCGCAGGGCGCCCATGCGGCGCATGTCCTGCTCGTCGTGCATGCCGTGGATCACCGAGCCGGCCCCGAGGAACAGGACCGCCTTGAAGAACGCGTGGGTGACCATGTGGAAGATCGCCGCCACGTAGGCCCCCGACCCGACGGCCAGGAACATGTATCCGAGCTGGCTCACGGTCGAGTACGCGAGAACCTTCTTGATGTCGTTCTGGGCGACCGCCACGGTCGCCGCCGTCAGCGCGGTGATCACACCGACCCAGGCGATGACGTCGGGCGCCCAGTCGTAGCCCGCCCCTAGCAGCGGGCTGATGCGGGTCATGAGGAACACGCCCGCCGTGACCATCGTCGCCGCGTGGATCAGGGCGGACACGGGCGTCGGGCCGGCCATGGCGTCGGGCAGCCAGATCGAGAGCGGGATCTGGGCCGACTTGCCGACCGCGCCGACGAACAGCAGCAGGGCGATCGCCGTGACCGTGACCGGCGCCAGGCGGCCGGCGTCGCCGAGTAGGTCGCCGTAGTTGATGGTGCCGGCCGCGGCGAAGGCCAAGAAGATCGCCACCATGAAGCCCCAGTCGCCGATGCGGTTGGTGAGGAACGCCTTCTTGCCGGCGGTGGCGTTGGCCTTCTCGGTGAACCAGAACGAGATCAGCCAGTAGCTGCAGGCGCCGACGCCCTCCCACCCGAGGAACGTGACGAGCAAGTTCGAGCCCAGCACCAGCATGAGCATCGAGAAGACGAACAGGTTCATGTAGACGAAGAACTTGGGGAACCCGGCGTCGCCGTGCATGTACCCGATCGAGTACAGGTGGATCAGCGCGCCCACCCCGGTCACGAACAGGGCCATCGTGATCGACAGCGGGTCGACCAGGAAGCCCATGTCGACCTTGAGGCCTCCGGAGGGGATCCACTCGAACAGCGTCTGGACGAAGTGGCGCTCCTCGCCGCTCTTCCCGAGCAGCCCGGCGTAGACGACGACCGTGGCAACGAAGCTGCCGCCGCAGGCCGCGGTGGCCAGCCACCCGGCGCCCGGCTCGCCGATGCGGCGGCCGGCGGCCAGCAGCACGAGGAAGCCGGCGAGCGGCAGCGCGGGGATGAGCCAGACCAGTTCCAACACGACGACGAATCCTGTTCTCTGCTTCCCTAGCCTTCGAGCAGCGCGGCGGTGTCCGCGGTCGCGCCCGGCCGCTTGCGCAGCAGGGCGACGATTATGGCCAGGCCGACGACGACCTCGGCAGCCGCCACGACCAGGACGAACACGACCGTCGACTGGCCGCTCACGTCGTCGAGCATGCGGGCGAACGTCACGAAGGTCAGGGTGACCGCGTTGAGCATCAGCTCGACGCACATGAACATCACGAGCGGGTTGCGGCGGACCAGCAGGCCCGCCGTGCCGATGGCGAACAGCGCCGACCCCAGCACCAGGTACCAGGCGGGCGTGACCTCGACGGCGGCGAGGACGGCCGCGATCACGACTTCACCTCTTCCGGTTGGGGCTCGGCCTCTTCGGCCCGCTCGGGCTTCTCGCGCGGCGGGACGTAGGCGATGCCGCGGGCGCGGGCCTCGGCCCGGGCGATGCGCTCGGCGACCCGGGCCTCCTCCTCGGCCTGGCCGGGGTCGACGATCTCCTCCACGCGCCGGGTGCGCCGGGCCAGGATCACCGCGCCCACCACCGCGATGACCAGCAGCAGCGAGGTGATCTCGAAGGCGTACAGGTAGCGCGCGAACAGCGACTCGCCCAGCTGGTCGATGTCGGGCGCCCCGCGGTCGAAGCTGCCGTGCGCCCCGGTGACCTCGAAGTCGGTGCTGGCCACGGCCGCCACCGGCAGCGCCACCACGGCGAGGCCGACGACCGCCGCCGCCACCCGCTGGCCGACGAGCGGCTCGACCTTCAGGTCGTCGGCCTGGTCGACGCCCAGCAGCATGATCACGAACAGGAACAGCACGACGATGGCGCCGGCGTAGACAATGACCTGCACCGCGGCCAGGAAGTTGGCGTGCTGGGCCACGAACAGCACGGCGATGCCGAACAGCGTGGCCACCAGCGAGAGCGCCGAGTGGACGGGATTGCGGCTGGCGACCACGCCGACGGCCCCGGCCAGGCAGGCTGCGCCGGCGACGACGAACACGATGAGCTCGATCACGGCTTCCGTGCTCCGTGCGCCACGTCATCACCCGGCACCGACCCCTGCGGGACGTGCTGATGCTCGAAGATCGCGGCCGTCTCCTCGGTGGGACCCTCGGCCGACTGCCCCTGCTCGGGGGCCCGGACCCCGTAGCCGAGCTCGCCCGACCAGGCAGGCCGGCCCTCGTATGCGGCGGCGCCGGACGGCGAGGTCGCTCGCACCCACGCCGAGGTCTGGCCGGCGACGGCCTCGATGTCGCTCCAGTCCTCCCAGGGCAGCTGGCGGGGCCGGCCGTCGTCGCCGACCACCAGCTCGGCCTTGGTGTAGATGGCGTCCTGCCGGTTGGTGAAGCTGAACTCGAACAGCTTCGACTCGGTGATCGCCTCGGTCGGGCACGCCTCGACGCACAGGTCGCAGTGGATGCAGCGCAGGTAGTTGATCTCGTAGATGTAGCCGTAGCGCTCGCCGGGCGAGACCGGGTCGTCGGGCGGGTTGTCGGCGCCCCGCACGTAGATGCAGCGGGCCGGGCACACGCCGGCGCACAGCTCGCACCCGATGCACTTCTCCATGCCGTCCTCGTAGCGGTTGAGGACGTGCCGGCCGTGGAGGCGGACGGGCTTGACCCGCTTGCCCCCGCGGTCCTTGGCGTAGTCGCGGGTCAGCCGCTCCTCGAACAGCTTGCGGAACGTGACCTTGAACCCGTCGAGGTAGCCCATCAGCCCACAAGCTCCTCTTCCGTCTCGCGGCGCCGCTGGGCGACGCCGATGGCCGCGGCCAGGGCCGTGTAGGCGACGATCAGCGTCACGCAGCCGCCAGCCACGACCGCGGGCATGTTCCAGTCGTGGTCGCGGCCGATGTTGATCGTGGCCAGCAGCAGCAGCCAGCCCAGCGCCAGGGGGATCAGCACCCGCCAGCCGAGGTTCATGAGCTGGTCGTAGCGGAACCGGGGCAGCGTGGCCCGCACCCACACCAGCGCGAACAGGAACACGAACAGCTTGAGGGAGAACCAGACGATGCCCCACAGCCAGTCGGGCCCGACGGGCGTCGGCCCGGCCGGCCCGCCGAGGAACAGCGTGACGATGATCGCCGACATCGTGATCGAGCTCATGAACTCGGCCAGGTAGAACAGCGCGAACCGGAACGACGAGTACTCGGTCGAGTACCCCCCGACCAGCTCCTGCTCGGCCTCGACCAGGTCGAACGGCGGCCGGTTCAGCTCGGCCGTGGCTGCGATGTAGAAGAGGATGAAGGGCAGCACGCCGGTGGCGATCAGGTTCCAGCCGGGCACCACGCCGCCGTATCCCTCGCCCGACTGCTCGAGCACGATCTGGTGGGTCGACAGCGAGCCGGTCAGCATCACGACCGTCACGACGGCCAGGCCGAGCGCGGCCTCGTACGACACCATCTGCGCCGAGCCCCGCACGGCGCCGAGCAGCGGGTACTTCGAGCCCGACGACCAGCCGGCCAGCAGCACCCCGTAGACGGCGACCGACGACATGGCCAGCATGAGCAGGATGCCGATCGGCGGGTCGGCGAGCTGGAGGAACGTCTTGTGGCCGAACAGCGAGACGACGCCGTCGTGGTCGCCGTCGAAGCCGCCCCCGATGGGGACGATGGCGAACGTGACGAACGCCGGGACCGCCGACAGGTACGGCGCCAGCACGAACACCCGGCGGTCGGCCTTGTCGGGGATCAGATCCTCCTTGAGGATCAGCTTCATGCCGTCCGCGAGCGTCTGCAGAAGGCCGTACGGCCCGGCCTTGTTGGGGCCGATGCGGTTCTGCAGGTCGCCGATGACCTTCCGCTCGAACCAGACCATCATGATGACGCTGACGAGCAGCAGGCCGAAGGCGACGACGGTCTTGAGCAGGACGATGCCCACGACCACCCAGCCGAAGCCGCCCTCGAGCAGCGGGTCCAGAGCGAACATCACGGGCGCTCCACACGGACGTCGGTGACGGGGACGGTGGCGTCGACGAGCACGCTGGCCCGGCCACCCGCGCCGTTGGCCGGCAGGGCGGCGACGCCCCGGGGGACCGCCGGGTCGGACGCGACCGGCACGGTCACGTGGCCGCGGGCCGAGGTGATCCGCACGTCGTCGCCGCTGACGACCCCCAGCCGGTCGAAGTCGGTCGGGTTGAGCCGCAGCGTGGCCGGCCCCCCCAGGTCGGCCAGCGACGCCGAGTGCCCCACGAGCGAGCCCCGGTCGTAGAGCTTGCGGGTCACGACCAGGCGCAGCGAGTAGGCGTCGCGGGTCGGGGGGGTGATGCGGGTGCGGCGGGGCAGCGGCACCCCCGGGGCGGGCGCGCCGGCGCCGGTCCGCCGGGTCGGCAGCGGGACGACGACGCCGTCACGGCCCTCGGGCCCGTGGACCAGGTCGTAGCCGGCGCCGGCGAACACGGGGGCCACCGCCTCGATCTCCTTCCAGATCTGCTCGGGCGACTCGAGGCCCAGGTCGTGGCCGAGCCGGTAGGCGACGTCCGCGGCGATGACCCAGTCGGGCTGGGCAGTGCCCGTCGGCGTGACCTCCTGGGTGAGCACGCTGACCCGGCCCTCGAGGTTGGTTGTCGTGCCCGCCACCTCGGCGTAGCCGGCCGCGGGCAGCACCACGTCGGCCTGCTTGACCGACTCGGTGAGGAACTGGTCGACAGCGATGATCGTGCGGGCGCCGGCCAGGCCCCGCTCGGCCAGGTACCGGTCGGGGAAGTCGGCGAGCGGGTCGGCGCCGAGCAGGATCAGCGTGTCGATGCGGCCGTCGGCCGCGGCCCGCAGGATGCCGGCGGCGTCGAGGCCGGTCTCGTCGGGCACCGTGTCCCACCGCTCGGCGAACCAGTCGCGGGCCACGTCGAGCAGCAC